>NZ_AKJI01000089.1:0-10211 GCF_000282415.1 Pseudomonas sp. GM60 | reverse complement strand
TCGCCGGCAAGCCGGCTCCTACAGGGGTTCGCGGTGTACTTTGTAGGAGCCGGCTTGCTGGCGATGAGGCCAGAACAGACAACACAAACTCCAAACTGACAGCGCCGTCAGTTAGCAGTCACCTTCCTGACCGGCGAACAGGTTTATAAAGGAAGGTATAACACTGACAAAATTCCGTCCTCCCAGCCCCGGCGCCCCACTCGCATGCGAATTCAGAAAAAACCCGCCCTGCTCGCCGCCCTCCTGATTGTCCTGGCAGCGCTGGGCGTGTGGTACGCCACCAAACCGGCCACGGCCAGACTCGCCGCGCCCACGGCGATCCCGGTTCGAGTGGTCAACGTCGCCGAAAAAGACGTCCCTCGTTACGTCAGCGGCATCGGCTCGGTGTTGTCTTTGCACAGCGTGGTGGTACGTCCGCAGATCGACGGCATCCTCACCAGAATCCTGGTCAAGGAAGGTCAACTGGTGAACAAGGGTGACTTGCTCGCCACCATCGATGATCGCTCGATCCGCGCCAGCCTGGATCAGGCCCGCGCACAGCTCGGCGAAAGCCAGGCGCAGCTGCAAGTGGCGCTGGTCAACCTCAAGCGTTACAAACTGCTGAGCGTCGACGACGGCGTATCCAAACAGACTTACGACCAGCAACAAGCGCTGGTCAACCAGCTCAAAGCCACCGCCCAAGGCAATCAGGCGTCGATTGACGCCGCTCAGGTGCAGCTTTCCTACACACAGATTCGCTCCCCGGTCAGCGGTCGCGTGGGGATTCGTACGGTGGACGAAGGCAACTTCCTGCGCATGACCGACACCCAAGGCTTGTTCACGGTGACGCAGATCGACCCGATTGCCGTGGAGTTTTCCCTGCCACAGCAAATGCTGCCAACCCTGCAAGGCCTGATCAACGATCCGGAACACGCCCAAGTGAAGGCCTACATCGGTGCCGACACCGACGGCGAAACCGGCAACCTGCTGGGCGAAGGCCACCTGACCCTGATCGACAACCAGATCAACGCCAACACCGGGACCATCCGCGCCAAGGCCGAATTCAACAACCCCGGGCAAAAACTGTGGCCGGGCCTGCTGGTGACGGTAAAAATTCAGACAGCGCTGGAAAAGGATGCGCTGGTAGTGCCGCCCACCGTCGTACAACGTGGCCTCGACCAACACTTCGTGTACCGGGTCAAAGGTGACAAGGTTGAAACCGTCCAGGTGCAGATGGTCTATCAAGGCAGCGGCCAGGACATCATCAAAGGCGTGAAACCGGGCGACGTGCTGGTCAGCGACGGTCAGTCGCGCCTCAAGCCCGGTTCGACGGTCCAGGTGCTGACTGACCCCGCGCAAATGGTGCAAACGGAGTCGAAACCATGAAGGGCCACGGCTCGGTTTCCGCGTGGTGCATCGATCATCCGGTGGCGACGATCCTGCTGACGTTTGCCCTGGTATTGCTCGGCGTCATTGCGTTCCCACGGTTGCCCATCGCGCCGCTGCCGGAAGCTGAATTCCCGACCATCCAGGTGGCCGCGCAACTGCCCGGCGCCAGTCCGGAAACCATGGCTTCCTCGGTGGCCACGCCGCTTGAAGTGCAATTCAGCGCCATTCCCGGCGTGACCCAAATGACCTCGAGCAGCGCCCTCGGCTCGACCAACCTGACCCTGCAATTCACCCTCGACAAAAGCATCGACACCGCCGCGCAGGAAGTGCAGGCCGCGATCAACACCGCCGCCGGCAAACTGCCCAAGGACATGCCTAACCTGCCGACCTGGCGCAAGGTCAACCCGGCCGACAGCCCGGTGCTGATTCTCAGCATCAACTCGACCCTGATGCCCGGCCCCGAACTCAGCGATCTGGTGGAAACCCTGCTGTCCCGTCAGATCAGCCAGATCGACGGTGTAGGCCAGATCAACATCACCGGCCAGCAACGTCCGGCGATTCGCGTTCAAGCCTCGGCGGACAAACTCGCGGCCATCGGCCTGACGCTGGCGGACATTCGCCTGGCGATCCAAAACACCAGCCTCAACCTGGCCAAAGGCGCGTTGTATGGCGAGTCGAGCATCTCGACGCTGTCGACCAACGATCAGTTGTTCCACCCCGAGGAATACAGCCAACTCATCGTTTCCTACAAGGACGGTGCACCGGTTCACCTGAAGGATGTCGCCAAAGTCGTCAACGGTTCGGAAGATGCCTACGTGCAAGCCTGGGCCGGTGACAAACCCGGGGTGAACCTGGTGATTTCCCGGCAACCGGGGGCCAACATCGTCGAGACCGTGGACCGCATTCAGGCCGCCCTGCCCGCTCTCGAAGCGATGCTGCCGGCGTCGGTGCAGGTCAAGGTGCTAGTCGACCGGACCCAGACCATCCGCGCGTCGCTGCATGAAGTGGAAATCACCCTGCTGATCGCGATCATGCTGGTGGTGGCGGTGATGGCGCTGTTCCTGCGTCAGTGGTCGGCGACGCTGATCGTGTCGGCGGTACTGGGTGTTTCGCTGGTCGCCAGTTTTGCCCTGATGTACATCATGGGCTTCAGCCTGAACAACCTGACACTGGTGGCGATCGTGGTGGCCGTGGGGTTTGTGGTCGACGATGCGATTGTCGTGGTGGAGAACATTCACCGGCACCTGGAGGCCGGCGACGGCATGCGCGAGGCAGCGATCAAGGGCGCCGGCGAGATTGGTTTTACCGTGGTCTCGATCAGCTTTTCGCTGGTGGCGGCGTTCATTCCGCTGCTGTTCATGGGCGGCGTGGTCGGGCGGCTGTTCAAGGAGTTCGCCCTGACGGCCACGTCTACGATCATGATTTCAGTGGTGGTGTCGCTGACGTTGGCGCCGACGCTCGCCGCGCTGTTCATGCGTGCGCCGGTGCATCACGCCCACAGTAAAAAAACCTTTGGCGAACGCTTGCTGGCCGGCTACGAAAAGCTCCTGCGCCGCGCCCTCGCCCATCAGAAATTGATGATCGGGGTGTTCGGCATGTCCCTGGCCCTGGCCATCGCCGGCTACATCTTCATTCCGAAGGGTTTCTTCCCGGTGCAGGACACCGGTTTTGTCCTTGGCACCACCGAAGCCGCCGCCGATATTTCCTACGGCGACATGGTGAAAAAACACCTGGCGATGGCAGAAATCGTCGCGGCAGATCCAGCGGTCGCGGCGTTTTCCCACTCCGTCGGCGTCTCCGGCAGCAACCAGACCATCGCCAACGGCCGCTTCTGGATTTCCCTGAAAAAACGCAGCGAGCGCGACGTCTCGGCCAGCCAGTTCATCGACCGGATCCGTCCGCAACTGATGAAAGTCCCGGGCATCGTCCTGTACCTGCGCGCCGGCCAGGACATCAACCTCAGCTCCGGCCCGAGTCGCGCGCAGTACCAATACGTGCTCAAGAGCAACGACGGCGCGACCCTCAGCACCTGGACCCAGCGCCTCACGGAAAAACTGCGCGCCAACCCGGCGTTCCGCGACATTTCCAACGACCTGCAACTGGGCGGCAGCATCACCCACATCAGCATCGACCGCAGCGCCGCCGCGCGTTTCGGCCTGACCGCCAGCGATGTCGACGAAGCGCTGTACGATGCGTTCGGTCAGCGGCAGATCAACGAGTTCCAGACCCAGATCAACCAGTACAACGTGATCCTGGAACTGGACACCAGGCAACGCGGCAAGGCCGAAAGCCTCAATTATTTCTACCTGCGCTCGCCGCTCAGTGGGGAAATGGTGCCGCTGTCGGCGCTGGCGAAATTCGATGCGCCGACGGTTGGCCCGTTGTCGATCGCACATGACGGGATGTTCCCGGCCGCCAACCTGTCGTTCAACCTGGCGCCCGGCGTGGCGCTTGGCGATGCGGTGATCATGCTCAATCAGGCCAAGGCCGAGATCGGCATGCCGGCCGCCATGAGCGGCAACTTCCAGGGCGCGGCCCAGGCGTTTCAGAGTTCGCTGGCCAGCCAGCCGTGGCTGATTCTGGCGGCGCTGGTGGCGGTGTACATCATTCTCGGCGTGCTCTACGAGAGCTTCGTGCACCCGTTGACCATCATCTCGACGCTGCCCTCGGCGGGGCTCGGGGCGGTGATCATGCTGTGGATTTGCGGCCAGGATTTTTCGATCATGGCGCTGATCGGGCTGGTGCTGCTGATCGGCATCGTGAAGAAAAACGGCATCCTGATGATCGACTTCGCCCTCGACGCCCAACGCAACGGTGGCCTGCCACCGGAAGAGGCGATTTTCCAGGCCTGCATCACGCGGTTCCGGCCGATCATCATGACCACCCTCGCCGCCCTGCTCGGCGCGCTGCCTCTGATGCTCGGCTACGGCACCGGCGCCGAACTGCGCCAGCCGTTGGGGATCGCGGTCGTCGGCGGCTTGCTGGTGAGCCAGGCGCTGACGCTGTTCACCACTCCGGTCATATACTTGTGGCTGGAGCGACTATTTCATCGGCCCAAAAAACCAGCGCCCGTACCGGTGCTGGCGACCACAGACTGAGGCGGGGTCATGCGCGTTCTGATTATCGAAGACGAGGAAAAAACCGCGGACTATCTGCACCGCGGCCTGACGGAACAGGGTTACACCGTGGACCTGGCGCGGGACGGCGTTGAAGGCCTGCACCTGGCGCTGGAAAGCGACTACGCGGTGATCGTCCTCGACGTGATGTTGCCGGGCCTCGACGGCTTCGGCGTACTGCGCGCCTTGCGTGCGCGCAAGCAAACCCCGGTGATCATGCTCACCGCCCGCGAGCGTGTCGAAGACCGGATCAAAGGCCTGCGCGACGGCGCCGACGATTACCTCGGCAAACCGTTTTCCTTCCTCGAACTGGTGGCGCGCCTGCAAGCGCTGACCCGGCGCAGCGGCGGTCATGAACCGGTGCAAGTGAGCATCGCCGACCTGTGGATAGATTTGATCAGCCGCAAGGCCACCCGCGCCGGCACGCGTCTGGACCTGACCGCCAAGGAGTTCTCGCTGCTCAGCGTGCTGGCCCGCCGGCAAGGTGAAATCCTCTCGAAAACGGCGATTGCGGAAATGGTCTGGGACATCAATTTCGACAGTGACGCCAACGTCGTCGAAGTCGCGATCAAACGTCTGCGCGCCAAACTCGACGGGCCGTTTGACGAGAAACTGCTGCACACGATTCGTGGCATGGGTTATGTGCTGGAGAGCCGTGGTGTCCAGTAATTCGATTGCCCTGCGCCTCAGTGGAATGTTCACGCTGGTGGCGCTTTTGGTGTTTCTGCTGATCGGCTGGGCGCTCTATCAGCAGGTCGACAAAGGCCTGGGTTTGCTGCCCGAAGCCGAGCTGGACGCACGTTACAGCGTGCTCGAATCCACCGTCGGCCGTTACGGCACGCCCGAGCATTGGGTGAAGATCAACAACAAGCTCAAGCTGCTCGGCGAAGAAGACAAACGCATCAGTTTCTGGATCACCAGCGGCGATCCGCACTACGAATATGGCAACCCGACGCCGCAGATCCGCGCCTTCGCCGAAGGCCCGCTGGGCATGCGCGATTTGCAGTTGCCGGGCCAGCCTTATCCAATGAAAGTGCTGGTCAGCCAGTTCCCGGCCAAGGATCAACGCCCGCCGCTGCGCTTCATGATCGGCATCGACACCGAGACGTTTTTTCAAACCCAACATCATCTGCTGATTGCGCTGATCAGCCTGGCGATTGTCGGCGTGCTGCTGGCTTCGGCACTCGGTTATTGGGTGGCGCGGATCGGCCTCAAGCCGTTGATCAAATTGTCTCAGGAGGCTCAGCGCCTGGCGCCGCCGCTGCGTTCCGGGCGTTTGCGCTTATCGTCGTTGCCGCCGGAACTCAATCAGTTCGTCAACTCGTTCAACTCCACCCTGGAGCGGGTCGAACAGGCTTACTCGCGGCTTGAGTCGTTCAATGCCGACGTCGCTCATGAACTGCGCTCACCACTGACCAATCTGATTGGTCAGACCCAGGTTGCGCTGACGCGCGGGCGTTCGGCGGAACACTATTTCGAAGTGCTGCAATCGAATCTCGAGGAGCTTGAGCGACTGCGTTCGATCATCAACGACATGCTGTTCCTCGCCAGTGCGGATCAGGGCAGCAAGGCGACCAAACTGACATCCACCTCGCTGGCGGATGAAGTGGCGACGACGCTGGAGTATCTGGATTTCATTCTTGAAGACGCACAGGTTCAAGTGCAGGTCCGTGGCGATGCGCAGGTACGGATCGAAATCGCACATCTGCGTCGGGCGCTGATCAACTTGCTGAGCAACGCGGTGCAACACACCGAGCCCGGACAGGTGATTCAGGTGCAGATCGACGTCGAGGACCATCAAGTCAGCATCGGCGTGGCAAACCCCGGTGCACCGATTGCCAACGAACATCTGCCGCGATTGTTCGAGCGCTTTTACCGGGTCGATGCGTCGCGCAGCAACAGTGGCAACAACCACGGCCTGGGCCTGGCGATCGTCAAGGCGATTGCGTTGATGCACGGCGGGGATGTGTTTGTGCGCAGTGACCACGGCATGAATACCTTCGGTATTCACCTTCCCGTCTGACAGACCTGAAAATCTCGCCCCACGCCCCCCCTGTAGGAGCTGGCTTGCCAGCGATGGCGTCTTCGAAAACAGCGAAAAACTGAAGACCTATCGCCAGCAAGCTGGCTCCTACAGACGGCGATATTTGCTTATCCCGCAACAGTCCTTTATTGAATTGGCTCTGTTTCCCATCGGCCAGGATCCTTATCTTTGCGCCACCAAACAGCACTTGCCAAGCAAGAAGGTTTTAAAGATGTCCAACACTATGGGTATTGCCAGCGCTTTCGTTTTGTCCTCTTTGTTCCTCTCTCCATTCGCCATGGCTGAAGAGTCGCAGTCCTTCGTCGCACACAATGCAGCGCGCGCTGCAGCGTTTGAAGAACATCAGAGCGAAATGACGGCCAAGGCGCAGGACGCTGCGCAAACCCCTCAAGCGTCGACCATTCAGGCCCAGCCACGGGTTGAGAAAGATAGCTGATCGCTCACATCGCTCTATTTCCCTCGACACTTTTCATTGGCTCTTCCTGTTGAAAAGTTGTCTTCAAAGCCGCTGCTATCAGCGGCTTTTTTTTGTTGTGGTTCAAATGCTGTCCGGTTCGTCTTCCCTGACAAGAAACATCCCGCACTTCAAAACAATGAAGTGTTCAGTAGACCCAAGGAGCTGTACCGCTAGTGCGTTTCCCTCAAAGATTCAACCCGCTGTTCATTGCAATCGCCGTAACGATGCCTATCAACGCCAAGGCAGCCGATCAAGAAGGTTTTGTCGAAGGTTCAAGCCTCAACCTCAATGCCCGCAACTACTACATGAACCGCAACCGTCTGCAGCAGGCTGACGACAACATTGAATGGGGCCAGGGTTTCCTGGGGGTCTTCGAATCGGGTTTTACCGAAGGCACCGTCGGTTTCGGTCTGGATGCCCACGCCATGCTCGGCCTCAAGCTCGACGGCGGTGGCGGCACCGACAATTCGAGCATCCTGCCGGTCGGCGATGGCAATGGCAAAGCGCCGGGATCGTTTTCGACGGCGGGTGGCACGCTGAAAATGCGCGCCTTCGATACCGAGCTGAAGGCCGGTGACCTGTTTCTCGCCAACCCGGTGATCGCCGGCGGCGAGACGCGCATGCTGCCGCAGACCTTTCGCGGCGTCAGCTTGACCAATCACAGCTTCGACGGTCTTCTGATTGAAGGTGGCCAGGCGAGTTTCACCAAGCCCTACAACCAAAGCGGTCATACGCGCATCGGCACGTCCTATGGCAGCCTCGCCGAGGGCGACGAGAGCCAGCACCTGAACTGGGCCGGCGTGGCCTGGAGCGGCCTGCCGGGGTTGACCAGCAGCCTTTACGCCGCCGAACTCAAGGACATCTGGAACCAGTATTACTACGACCTGGATTACACCTACGCGCTGAACGAATGGGTCAGTCTCAATCCGGGCCTGCACGTTTATCACACGCAGGACACCGGCGATGCGCTGCTGGGCAACATCGACAACAACACTTACAGCCTGCATTTCACCGTCGGCGTGGGCAATCACAGCGTCACCGCCGCTTACCAGCGGGTCAACGGCAACACGCCGTTCGACTACATCAGCCAGGGCGACAGCATTTTTCTCGACAACTCCCAGCAGTATTCCGACTTCAATGGCCCGAATGAACGCTCGTGGAAACTCAAGTACGCCTACGACTTTATCGGACTCGGCCTACCCGGCCTGACCTCGGCAGTGTCTTACTCCCGGGGCGAGCTGGACCTGACCAAGGTTGACCCGCAGAGCCGCGGTTATGCGTCGTGGTACAGCGCCGACGGCAAAAATGCCAAGCACTGGGAGCGTGACATTGATCTGAAGTACGTGGTCCAGGGCGGCAAGGCCAAGGATCTGTCGGTACGCATGCAATGGGCCACCAACCGTGGCGGCAAGGGCTACGGCGCGCTGGATCAAGACACCGACGAATACCGGCTGATCGTCGACTACCCGCTGAATGTCTTCTAAGCTTCGCTGAGCAAAAGGCCAGCATCTTTTGCTGGCCTTTTTTTTATCCGGCCTTTATACAAGCCCTCTGGACGCGACCGGTTTCTGGGACTCTGCCCGACTCTTGTAAAAAACGTTCATAACACCTTATTTGCAGAAGCCAGAACCATGAGTGTGAGCAGTGTGAAATCTCAAGATCCGATCGGGTCGACACGATCGGAGCGACTTCTGATTCTCGGCAGTGTGCTGTTGGTGATTGCGATACTCAGCATCGTGACGTTTCTGCTGATCCGTGAGCGCGCCAACGCCGAATTGTCCGCCGCTCGCGCCGCCAACAACATCGTGCAATTGATCGACGCCGACGTGTTGCGCAATGTCGAACTCTATGATATTTCCCTGCTGGGCTTGATCGCCGCCTCCCGGCGAGAGGATCTCAAGAGCGTATCTCCAGCCATTCGCCATATGGCCTATTTCGACCGCGCCACTGCCGCGCCGTACAAGGGCAATATTTTGTTGCTCGACAACAAGGGCGACGTGATCGCCGACTCGGCTTCGGTGGAGCCCAGGCAAGGCAACTACGCCGATCGCGAATACTTTCAATCTCACGTGAACAACCCGGACCCGGGCATGTTCATCAGCCCCCCCTTTAGAGCCAGGTCGCCCGAACAGGATTGGCGTATCAGTTTCAGTCGACGGCTGAGCGGCTCCCAGGGTGAGTTTCTGGGAGTAGCCGAAGCCGCCATGCGCTTGAGTTACTTCGATCAGTTGTTCAACAGTTTGAGCATCGGCCGCGATAGCACGGTCAATCTGATCAGCAAGAATGGGATTCTCCTGGCTCAGCAACCACGCCTGGCCGAAGAGCTGATTGGCAAGGATTTCAGTAATCGCCCCAATTTCCAGCGCATCGTCAAAGAAGGCAATGGCAGCTTCACCAGCATGTCCGATCGATACCGTGACAAGCGTCTGTACACCTTTTCCAAGGTCGGAAATTTGCCACTGATCGTCATCGTTGCGCTGTCCAGTGATGAAGTTTTTGCGGCCTGGAAGCGCACGGCAGTGGTAGTCAGCTCTGCAACCGTAGCCTTGTGCATAAGCCTGCTGTGGCTGACGTGGCTGCTACGCCGTGAATTGCGCCGGCGTCACAACGCCGAACACGAGCTGGCACAACTGGCCGCCACCGATGCCTTGACCGGCGTGGCCAACCGCCGAACGCTCGATCAAACCCTGCGCCATGAGTGGTTTCGCGCGCAACGCTCCGGCAAACCGCTGTCGGTGTTGATGATCGATGCCGACCACTTCAAAGCGTTCAACGATCAACATGGCCATCAGGCGGGTGACGATGCGCTGCGGGCACTGGCCAAGGTGATCACCGAGAATGTGCGGCGACCGACGGATCTGGTCGCCCGCTACGGGGGGGAGGAGTTCTCGGTGGTGCTGGCGGAAACGGACAGCGCAGGCGCGCGGCAAATTGCTGAACACATTCGGTCTGCGGTGGAACAACTGCCGTTTGTGGCGGGCGTGGAATCGCCGATTACTGTCAGTATCGGCATCAGTACGTGGACTTCGACCACCGATACCAGCCTTGAACAGTTGCTGTTTGCGGCGGACAAAGCGCTGTATCAGGCCAAGGAAAGTGGGCGCAATCGGGTGGTGGCTACGGAGTGAGATCTGCGGTGTGATGGCTGGCCCCATCGCCGGCAAGCCGGCTCCTACAAAGGGAATGACCGCCGCATAACCTGTAGGAGCCAGCTTGCTGGCGATGG
>NZ_AKJI01000088.1:0-15057 GCF_000282415.1 Pseudomonas sp. GM60 | reverse complement strand
TGGAGTTCAGACGTGTGCTCTTCCACTGCGGTGAACAGCGTAAACATCAGTTTCGATTGCCCAGTGTGGGCGGTGTTGACTGGATGACTCATGGCTTTCTTCTCCTTGACCGGATGAGGCGGCTCAGACGAGGCCGCCGTTGACGCGCAGGATTTGCCCGTTGACCCATGCCGAATCAGGGCCGACGAGAAAGGAAACAACGCGGGAGATGTCTTCCGGCTGAGCCAGGCGCTCCAGCGGCGGCATCTTGGCGAAGGTCTGGATTTGCTCTTCACTCTTGCCGTGCAAAAACAAATCGGTCGCCACCGGGCCAGGCGCAACGGCGTTGACGGTGATGTTGCGACCGCGCATTTCCTTGGCGAACACCTGAGTCAGGGACTCCACCGCGGCTTTGCTGGCGATGTACACGGCGTAACCCGGCAGGTTCATGCCAACGGTGCTGCTGGAGAAATTGACGATCCGGCCACCGCTGTTCAAACGGGTCGCCGCCTCACGCAGCGTGTTGAAAGTGCCGCGGGCGTGGATGTTGAAGTTCTGGTCGAACAGTTCGTCCGTGTGTTGCGCCAGCGGCATCACTTTGAGAATGCCAGCGTTGTTGATCAGCACATCGACTTTGCCCAGTTGTGTTTCGGTTTCGTCGAACATCCGGCGTACATCGTCGGCATTGGCCACGTCAGCCTTGATCGCTATGGCTTGATGGCCGGCCTGACGCAGTTCAACGACCAGCTTTGAGGCTTCAGTGGCGCTGTTGGCGTAGTTGATGGCGACGGCGAAACCTTCGCTGGCCAGTTGTTTGGCGATCACGGCGCCGATGCCGCGGGAGGCGCCGGTCACGATGGCAACTTTCGAAGTTTGAGTAGTCATGGCGGTGAATCCTTTGAGGGTGTCCGTTTGGGGTGAAGCCAGACTCACATGTTTACTCAGGCTGATAAATGCACGAGAGTTGCCTTGACTGTTCAATAATCGCCAACAATCAAAGGTCGCGAACGCCATGGATCAAGTCAAAGCGATGAAGGTGTTCGTGCGGATCTACGAGCGCAGCAGCTTCACCCTGGCCGCCGAAGATCTGAACCTGCCACGGGCAACCCTGACCCATACGCTGAACCAGTTCGAAGCCTGGCTCGGTACGCGTTTACTGGAGCGCAGCACGCGTAAGGTGCGTCCTACGCTGGACGGCGAGGCGTACTACTTGCGCTGTGTGCAATTGCTGGCGGAACTGGAAGAAGCTGAACTGGCTTTTCGCAGCGTCGCGCCGAAAGGGCGATTGCGGGTGGATTTGCATGGCACGCTGGCCAAGAGTTTTGTCATCCCCGCCTTGCCGCAATTCATGGAGCGCTATCCGGACATCGAACTGTCCATCAGCGAGGCCGACCGCTTTGTCGACCTGATCGCCGAAGGCGTCGACTGTGTACTGCGCGCCGGCACGCTCGGCGACTCGGCGCTGATCGGCAAGCGTGTCGCCAACCTGCGCCAGATCACCTGCGCCAGCCCGGCTTACCTGCGCAAATATGGCGAACCGAAAACCCTTGAAGACCTGAAACACCATCGCGCGGTGAACTACGTTTCGCGCACCACGGCGAAGTTGTTCCCGTTCGAGTTCATGGTCGATGGCGAATTGCAGGAAGTCGCCATCGAGGGCGCGATCTCGGTGTTCGGCGCAGAAATCTACGCCGCCTCGGCCATTGCCGGACTGGGCTTGATCCAGTGCCCGCATTACCGAATGGAAACGCAGATCGCCCAGGGCCTGGTGCAGGAAGTCCTGATCGACACGCCGCCGCCACCGATGCCGGTTTCAGTGTTGTATCCGCATAACCGACACATGTCGCCACGGGTTCGGGTGTTTGTGGATTGGTTGGGGGAGGTGTTTGCCGGGGCGCGTTAGCCGCTGGTCTTCCCGCAAGATGGGTGACCTTGTGCTGGGCTAATATTTGTCAGAGTGTGTATGGTGTGTATATCACCTGAGTTTGTCGCGTAATGTGCTCGGCAGGTTGCTGCCCACAAGGACGAAGGTGATGCGAAGTCGGGAAATGATCAGGATGATCGAAGAGGATGGTTGGTATCTGGTGGCCGTGAAAGGTAGCCACCATCAGTACAAGCATTTGTACAAGGCTGGCCGGGTGACGATTAAGCATCCTGATTCGGATCTTCCAAAAGGAACGATCAACAGCATTTTGAAACAGGCGGGCCTTAAATGAGCCCCGACATTGGAAACGAGAGCCTCGAAGGGGCCACATCACAGGAAGGACTCACCGAAATGAAATTCCCGGTCGTTCTGCACAAGGATGCCGACTCAGAATACGGAGTGATAATCCCGGACGTGCCGGGTTGTTTCTCTGCGGGCGCTACAGTGGCGCAGGCATTCGAAAACGTGAAGGAGGCGTTGTCCTTGCACTATGAGGGGTTGGTTGCTGATGGTGATCCACTGCCGCAAGTGCAGGAGATAGACGCTCATATTGATAACCCTGATTACGCCGGTGGTGTGTGGGGTGTGGTTGACTTCGATATCACGCCTTACTTTGGCAAGTCGGTACGGTTCAACGCCACTCTGCCTGAGCAGTTGCTTGAGCGTATCGATCAAACGGTCAGGCGAGATCAGCGATACAGCTCAAGATCCGGCTTTTTGGCGGCGGCCGCACTGCGTGAGCTATCGGCATAAACGCCGAGCGATTTTGCTCGTCCGGCAGGTTCAATTGAAAATATGTGAAACGTTTCAGCATTTCCTCAAGTCCGTGGTTTATCGACGTTTGTCTGGGCGTATGCTGGGCAACTTGCGAAGCAGTCGATACCAACTTCAAGACAGACAAGAGAGGATTCGATGACCTACACCGCTGCCGAAAACCGCTACGACTCCATCCCTTACCGCCGCGTCGGTCGCAGCGGTCTGGTGTTGCCGGCGTTGTCCCTGGGGCTGTGGCACAACTTCGGCGACAGCACGCCGATCGACACCCAGCGCTCGTTGCTGCGCACGGCGTTCGATCTGGGGATCAACCATTTCGACCTCGCCAATAACTATGGCCCGCCGTACGGCAGCGCCGAGACCAACTTCGGGCGTTTGCTGCGTGAAGACTTCAAGCAGTATCGCGACGAGCTGATCATCTCGAGCAAGGCGGGTTGGGACATGTGGCCCGGTCCTTACGGTCAGGGCGGTGGTTCGCGCAAATATGTGCTGGCCAGCCTTGATCAGAGCCTGCAGCGTCTGGGCCTGGAATACGTGGATATTTTCTACTCCCACCGTTTCGACCCGGACACGCCGCTGGAAGAAACCGCCAGCGCACTGGCTATGGCGGTGCAGCAGGGCAAGGCGTTGTACATCGGCATCTCTTCGTATTCCGGGGTGAAAACCCGTGAGATGGCAGCGCTGTTGCAAGAGTGGAAAGTGCCGTTGCTGATTCACCAGCCGGCCTACAACCTGCTCAATCGCTGGGTGGAAAAGGATCTGCTGGATGTCACCGACGAGCTGGGCACCGGCGTGATTGCGTTCACGCCGTTGGCGCAGGGCCTGTTGACCGACAAATACCTCAACGGCATTCCGAAGGATGCGCGGGTCAATCGTCCGGGCGGCGGTTCGTTGCAGTCCTCGCACCTGTCGGAGGCCAACATCGCCCATGTGCGTGGGCTCAATGAGATTGCCAAGCGTCGCGGCCAGAGCCTGGCGCAACTGGCGTTGGCCTGGACGCTACGCGACCCTCGGGTGACTTCGGCGCTGATCGGTGCGAGCCGGCCGGAGCAGATTATCGAGAACGTCGGGGCGTTGAAGAATCTGAGCTTCAGTGCGGAAGAGCTGGCGGAGATTGATCGGTTTGCCCAAGAGGGCGGGATCAATCTTTGGGAGAAACCTTCGACTGCGGAGTAAGCGTTCGCGCCGGTTTATTTGGCGCCTGCTATATCGCCTTCGCGAGCAAGCCCGCTCCCACATTGAACGCGGTCTAATGTGGGAGCGGGCTTGCTCGCGAAGAGGTCATCAATGTCAATAAAGAACTCCGGGGCTCACCGAAAAAACGGCACATCCCCCAACACCGTCGCCCGCTGCATCACCCGCCGCGCCGGCCGGTAGTCATCCACCGCGTAATGCTGCGTCACGCGGTTGTCCCAGAACGCGATGTCGTCCTGCTGCCAGCGCCAGCGAATGGTGAATTCCGGCCGCGTGGAATGGGCGAACAGAAACTTCAGAATCGCCTCGCTCTCAGTCTCCGACAGCTCATTGATCTTCGACGTAAACCCTTCACTGACGAACAACGAACGGCGCCCACTCACCGGGTGCGTACGAATGACCGGGTGCGACAGCGGTGGATTTTTCCGGCGAGCCTCTTCCCACTGAGCCAATGCTTCAGGCGTGTTGCCATAGCGTTCCAACGGAAACGAACGGGTGAAATCGTGAGTCGCCGTCAGCCCTTCCAGCAGACTTTTCATCGGCGTGGACAGCGCCTCATAAGCCGCAATGCCGCTGGCCCACAACGTGTCGCCGCCAAACTCCGGCAACAGTTTTGCGCTGAGCACCGCGCCCATCGCCGGGGTCGGCAGGAAGGTCACGTCGGTGTGCCAGATCGCGTTGTCGCGCACGTCGGTGACGGCGGTGTCGAGGATCAGCACTTCCGGCTGTTCCGGCACATTCGGGTAGATCGGGTGAATGTGCAGGTCGCCGAAGTTGGCGGCGAAACGCGCCTGTTGCTGCGGCGTGATCGGCTGGTCGCGAAAGAACAAAACCTGATGCTTGAGCAGTGCCTGCTCGATGGCATCGCGCTGTTCCAGGTTCAGTGGCTGACTGATGTCGATGCCGCTGATGTGCGCGCCGAGGGCGGAGCTGAGGGGGACGATTGTCAGGTTGCTCATTGTGGTTCTCTTCAATCCGGGGTGCCGACTGTGGGAGCGGGCTTGCTCGCGAAGGCGGTTTAGCATTCAACATCTAAGTTGACTGACACGGCCTCTTCGCGAGCAAGCCCGCTCCCACATTAAAAAATCAGTGAGCCTGGCCGTGCCACGGCACCAGTTTGCGTTGCAGCGCACGCAAGCCCATCTCCATGGCGAAGGCGATCAGCGCAATCACCAGAATCCCCAGCACCACCACATCGGTGACCAGGAACTGTGCGGCCGACTGCACCATGAAACCCAGGCCGCTGGTGGCGGCGATCAGTTCGGCGGCGACCAGCGTTGACCAGCCCACGCCCAGACCGATGCGCACACCGGTCAAGATGTCCGGCAAGGCACTCGGCAAAATCACATGGCGAATCAACTGCGCCCGGGTCGCGCCCAATGACTGCGCGGCGCGCAATTTGGCTGGGTCGACGGTGCGCACGCCAGTCGCGGTGGCGATGGCGATCGGGGCGAAAATCGCCAGGTAAATCAGCAGGACTTTCGATAGTTCGCCAATGCCGCACCAGATGACAATCAACGGCAGATAGGCCAGCGGTGGAATCGGGCGATAGAACTCGATCAGCGGATCGAGAATGCCGCGCGCAATGCGGTTGTGACCGATGGCGATGCCGACCGGTACGGCGGTCAGCACGGCAAAACCAAGGCCCAGACCGATGCGGCTGAGGCTCGCGCCCAAGTGCTGCCACAACGTCGAATCCATGTAGCCGGTGGTCACCAGCAGCCAGCCTTTTTGCAGCACGGCGGACGGTGGCGGCAGGAACAGCGGTTCGATCATTCCTGTGGCGGTAACGGCCCACCACAGGGCAACCAGCGCGACCAGGGTCAGCACGCTGATCCAGCGAGTACTGAGGCTTCGCCGAACAGGAATCACCGTCGAACCCGGTTTCACCGTCACGGCCGGAATTTCATAGCTGCTCATGCGCGCTCCTGCCGCGTGGCGGCGCTACGTTGGGAGAACACTTTGGCGAGTACGTGTTCGCGGGTTTCGATAAAGCGCGGGTCGGATTTGATCGCCCGTGCGGACTCGCCGGCGGCGTAACGCTGACCGAAATCCAGACTCAGGCGCTCGACGATTTGCCCGGGGTTTGGCGCCAGCAGAATCAGGTCTGTGGCGAGAAATACCGCTTCTTCAATATCGTGGGTAATCAGGAAAACGGGTTTGGCGGTGCGCTGCCAGACTTGCAACAGCAGCTCCTGCATCTGTTCGCGGGTGAAGGCGTCGAGGGCGCCGAAAGGTTCGTCCATCAACAACACGCGAGGATCGGCGGCGAGTGCACGGGCGAGGCCGACACGCTGTTTCTGGCCACCGGAAAGCTGCCAGATGCGCCGATTTTCGAAACCGGACAGATCGACCAGTGCAAGCATTTCCCGAGCGCGGATTTCACGTTTTTCCCGGGAAACACCGGCCAGTTCCAGACCGAAACCGACGTTGGCCAACACGTCTTGCCAAGGCAGCAGCGCGTCGTCCTGGAACACCACGCCGCGTTCGGCGCTCGGGCCTTTGACCGGCACGCCATCGAGGGTGATGCGCCCGGCGCTGGGCTCGACGAAACCGGCAATCAGGTTCAACAGCGAAGTCTTGCCACTGCCGGACGGGCCGAGGGCTACCAGCAATTGCTGGGGCCCAAGGCTCAAGGAAATATCCGCCAATACCGGTTCCGGGCTACCGGGGTACTGTGCGCTGATGCGCTCCAGCTGTAGCAAGGCCATCGCAATTAACTCCCGATCAGTTGGTGATGAACTTGGCGCTGACGTACGGCGCGTAGTCCGGCAGCACGGCCTCGACCTTGCCTTGTTCTTTCAGGAACACGGCGGTGTCGGTGATGGCTTTGGTGGTCGGCGCGCCGAGGGTGATCACCTGATCAGCCGCCAGCGGGTAGACGTTGCCTTGCAGCAGCAGCGGAATGTCGCTGGCCTTGGCGCCCGATAGCTTCACCAGCTTGTCGACGTTGGATTGATTGGCGAGCCAGGCTTTAGGGTCTTTGCGGTAATCGGCGTAGGCGTCGAGGGTGACTTTGGCGAACGCGGTGACGATTTCCGGGTGCTTCTCGGCGAAGTCTTTACGCACGATCCACGCGTCGAACGTTGGTGCGCCGAACTTGGCCAGTTCACCAGAGGTGATCAGTACTTTGCCGTTTTCCTTGGCCACGCCGAGCGCTGGGTCCCACACGTAGGTGGCGTCGATGTCACCGCGTTTCCATGCGGCGATGATGGCTGGGGGGGCGAGGTTGAGCACGGTGACTTTCGAAGGGTCGATGTTCCAGTGCTTCAACGCGGCGAGCAGGCTGTAGTGGCCGGTGGAAACGAACGGCACGGCGATTTTCTTGCCGATCAGGTCTTGCGGTGTCTTGATCCCGGAGCCGTCGCGGGCAACCAAGGCTTCAGCGGCACCGATCTGGGTGGCGATGAGGAAGGTTTCAACCGGGACTTTGCGGGTGATTGCAGCCGTCAGAGGGCTGGAGCCGAGGTAGCCGATCTGCACGTCGCCGGAAGCGATGGCGGCGATGATGTCTGCACCGTTGTCGAATTTGCGCCAGTCGATCTTGGCGTTGGTGGCTTTTTCGTAGGCGCCGTCGGCCTGGGCGACTTTCGCCGGGTCCACGGTGGTCTGGTAAGCGACCGTCACGTCAGCCGCCTGGGCAAAGAAACTCGCCGCAGCCAAAGACGCGGCCGCCAGGAGGCGAAGAGGGAAATGCAGTTTCATTGGGAAGCTCCTTTTCAGGCGGACCGAGAGTCGGCGTGAAAAAGAGACTAAATGATATAAGAATCCGAAAATAAATAACTTTTTCGAATGAGCTTATGAGCGGAATATTCTAAGTGCTCCCTTGTAGGAGCCAGCTTGCTGGCGATGAGGCCCTTGAGGCTTGCGGTGAATTTCAGGCCGCCATCGCCGGCAAGCCGGCTCCTACAGGGTTTTGCGTTGGGCGCGCGATTTTGTGGCGATCCCGAATCTGTGTAGGAGCCAGCTTGCGCTTGCGGTGAATTTCAGGCCGTCATCGCCGGCAAGCCGGCTCCTACAGGGGTATGTGTGAGGCACATGATTTTTGTAGGAGCCAGCTTGCTGGCGATCAAGGTCCGCAGGACCGCCAACGATCAGTTACTGATCGCCAGAATGCTCGCCTGATACGAGCCGACAAACACATCGAAATCGCCGACTTCGTTCTGCTCCAGCTCCACTTGCTCCGCCAGCGAGGAGCGTGCGCGCTCTTCAAACGTTGCCTGGTCTTCGATGCTCAACGGCTCGCTGCGGAAATATTCCGCATGGGCCTGGCTCTGGCGCAGGGAGAACTGGCTGAAGCTTTCCTTGTGTTCGGCCATTGCCGCCAGCACCTGGGCCGATGGCGTCAGGGACGAATCCTTGACCTTGGCCAGTTGCGCGTCCAATGCCTTGCTGTGCGCATCGCCGCCATGGCTCTGATCCAGCAACGCCGCCAGTGGCGCAATCTTCTCCAGCAACTCGCCGGCCCATTCCTTCAGGTCAACCGGTTGACCGTCGCGTTGCAATTGCAGGCCCGGACGGCGACCTTCCTTGACCACGCTGAGGAAGTTCGATGTCGCGTTGCCGCACGAATTACTGGTCAACAGCGGGCTGTCGTTCAGCGCGCAATACAGCAGGAACGCATCGAGGAACCGCGACTCGGTGAGGTCGATACCCATCGGCAGGAACGGGTTGATGTCCAGGCAACGCACTTCGACGTACTGAATGCCACGGGCCACCAGCGCCTGGATCGGCCGCTCGCCGGTGTAGGTCACGCGTTTCGGGCGGATGTTGGAGTAGTACTCGTTTTCGATCTGCAGGATGTTGGTGTTGAGCTGAACCCACTCACCGTCCTGATGCGTGCCGATTTCGACATACGGCGCATACGGTGTGGCCACCGCTTTGCGCAGGCTGTCGGTGTAGCTCGCCAGATCGTTGTAGCACGGCGTCAGGCCGGCCTGGGCATTGCTCTGGTAACCCAGATCGCTCATGCGCAGGCTGGTGGCGTACGGCAGGTACAAGGTGTCCGGGGCCAGCTGTTCCAGCTGATGCGTGCGACCGCGCAGGAAACCGGCGTCCAGCGCTGGCGAAGCACCGAACAGGTACATCAGCAGCCAGCTGTAGCGGCGGAAGTTACGGATCAGCGCGATGTAGGCCGACGACTGATAGTCGCGGTCAGTACCGACAAAGCCTTCCGCCTGCTTGAGCAGCGGCCAGAGCTTCTCCGGCAGGGAGAAGTTGTAGTGAATCCCGGCGATGCACTGCATGGTCTTGCCGTAGCGCAGGGCCAGGCCCTTGCGGTAGACATACTTGAGCTTGCCGATGTTGGAGGTGCCGTAATAGGCGATCGGGATATCTTCCTCGGCCGGCAACGGGCACGGCATCGATGGACTCCACAGGTACTCGTTGCCGAGCTTGCTGTAGGCAAAACGGTGAATCCTGTCCAGGCTCGCCAGGGTGTCGGCCGGGTCGGGCAGGGCGGGCGTGATGAACTCCAGCAGCGACTCGGAATAGTCGGTGGTGATTTGTTCGTTGGTCAGCGCGGAACCCAATTCTTCCGGGTGCGGCGTTTGCGCCAGGCGACCTTCGCCGGTCACGCGCAGGCATTCACGTTCGATGCCGTGAAGGCACTGTTCGAGCAGAGAGAGGTTAGCGCGCTCGCCGAGCAGAGCCAGGCGGCGGTTGAGAAGTTCGCTCAAGTTGGATTCCTTCACGCGTCAGTCGCCCCAATATGGGGGTGGGCAGGACGGTCTACAAGGGTGAAGTTGAAACTGGCGTTTTCGCCTGGTTTTGTAGGAGCGAGCTTGCTCGCGAAGGACTTGAGGGCGCCGCGTTCATCCAGGCGACCCTAGTCTTCGTTGACCTCCATCGCGAGCAAGCTTGCTCCTACAGGGATTCGTTGCGCTGAAATTAACTCAAAATGATGGCATTCATCTACAGGACAGCGAACGTGCCTTGTGCTTTTGCGACGAGTTTGTCGCCCTGCATCACGTCGGCTTCGACCACCAGCGTGCGGCGGCCCGGGTGGATCACCCGCGCCGTGCACATCACCTCACCGTCGGAAACGGCGCGGATGTAGTTGATCTTGCACTCGATGGTCGCGCTCTGCTGGTCAAAGCCGTGGGTGCTGGAACAGGCCAGCCCCATGGCAATGTCCACCAGGCTGAACAAGGCCCCGCCGTGCAGCTTGCCGCCGCGATTGCGCAGTTCGGGTTCCAGCGCCAGGGCGACTTGCGCCACCCCGGTTTCCAGGCTGTGCAAGCGACAGCCCAGCAGCTTGAAAAACGCGCTTTCGGTCAGCCCGGCCGGGATTTCCATCAGCGTTTCTTCAACTGCTTGGCGTTGGCGAACAGCGAAGCCATGGCGTTGTTGGACGGGGCCGCCGCCGTGGTTTCCTTGCGCGGTGCAGTGTTCTGGGACTGGCGCGGTGCCGACCCCGGACGCGCACCACGGGCACCGTCGATTTTCTCGCCCGGGGTGTCGCTCATGCGCATCGACAGGCCGACGCGTTTGCGCGGGATATCGACTTCCATGACCTTCACTTTCACCACGTCACCGGCCTTCACCGCTTCACGCGGGTCCTTGATGAACTTCTCCGAAAGCGCAGAGATGTGCACCAAACCGTCCTGATGCACGCCGATATCGACGAATGCACCGAAGTTGGTCACGTTGGTCACGACGCCTTCGAGGATCATGCCCAGTTCCAGGTCCTTGAGGTCTTCGACGCCTTCCTGGAACTCGGCGGTCTTGAACTCCGGACGCGGGTCGCGGCCAGGTTTTTCCAGCTCTTGCAGGATGTCGGTGACCGTCGGCAGACCGAAGGTTTCGTCGGTGTACTTCTTCGGATCAAGACGCTTGAGGAAGCTCGCGTCGCCGATCAGCGAGCGAATGTCGCGGTCGGTTTCAGCAGCGATGCGTTGCACCAGCGGATAGGCTTCCGGGTGAACCGCAGACGAATCCAGCGGGTTGTCGCCGTTCATCACGCGTAGGAAACCGGCCGCCTGTTCGAAGGTTTTTTCGCCCAGGCGCGCCACTTTCTTCAACGCCGAGCGAGTTTTGAACGCGCCGTGCTCGTCACGGTGGCTGACGATGTTCTGCGCCAGGGTCGCGTTGAGGCCGGAGATACGGGCCAGCAGCGCCACGGAAGCGGTGTTCACGTCCACGCCCACGGCGTTCACGCAGTCCTCGACCACCGCGTCCAGGCCGCGCGCCAGGTTCAGCTGCGACACGTCGTGCTGGTACTGGCCGACACCGATGGATTTCGGATCGATTTTAACCAGCTCGGCCAGCGGATCCTGCAAGCGACGGGCGATGGACACCGCGCCACGGATCGACACGTCGAGGTCCGGGAATTCCTTCGAAGCCAGTTCCGACGCCGAGTAAACCGATGCACCGGCCTCGGAGACCATGACTTTGGTCATCTTCATTGCTGGGTATTTTTTGATCAGCTCAGCAGCCAGCTTGTCGGTTTCGCGGCTGGCGGTGCCGTTGCCGATGGCGATCAGGTCCACCGAGTGCTTGGCGCACAGGGCCGCGAGAATCGCCAGGGTCTGATCCCACTTGTTGTGCGGCACGTGCGGGTAAACCGTGGCGTGATCCAGCAGCTTGCCGGTGGCATCGACCACGGCGACCTTGCAACCGGTGCGCAGGCCCGGGTCGAGGCCCAGGGTGGCACGCGGGCCAGCCGGAGCCGACAGCAGCAGGTCATGCAGGTTGTGGGCGAACACGTTGATCGCTTCGGTTTCCGCGCCATCGCGCAGCTCGCCCAGCAAGTCGGTTTCGAGGTGGGTGTAGAGCTTGACCTTCCAGGTCCAGCGCACCACTTCGCCCAGCCATTTGTCGGCGGCGCGGTTCTGGTTCTGGATGCCGAACTGCTGACCGATCATGCCTTCGCACGGGTGCATGGTGCCCGGCAGTTCGTCGCCGACTTTCAGCGCGGAGCTGAGAATGCCTTCGTTGCGGCCACGGAAAATCGCCAGCGCGCGGTGCGACGGCATGCTTTTCAGCGGTTCGTCGTGTTCGAAATAGTCGCGGAACTTGGCGCCTTCCTCTTCCTTGCCGGCGATCACGCGGGCACTGAGGGTGGCTTCCTGCTTCAAGTAGTTGCGCAGCTTGTCCAGCAGGCCAGCGTCTTCGGCGAAGCGCTCCATGAGGATGTACTTGGCGCCTTCGAGGGCCGCCTTCACATCGGCCACGCCTTTTTCGGCGTTGATGAAGCGTGCGGCTTCGGTGTCCGGGGCCAGCGAGGGATCGTTGAACAGGCCGTCGGCCAGCTCGCCGAGGCCGGCTTCCAGGGCGATCTGGCCCTTGGTGCGGCGCTTCTGCTTGTACGGCAGGTACAAGTCTTCGAGGCGGGTCTTGGTGTCGGCGAGCTTGATGTCGCGTTCAAGTTGCGGGGTCAGCTTGCCTTGCTCTTCGATGCTGGCGAGGATGCTGATGCGCCGTTCGTCGAGTTCTCGCAGGTAGCGCAGACGCTCTTCCAGATGACGCAACTGGATGTCATCGAGGCTGCCGGTCACTTCTTTCCGGTAACGGGCGATGAAGGGAACGGTAGAGCCTTCATCGAGTAGCGCGACGGCCGCTTCGACCTGTTGTGGGCGTACGCCGAGTTCCTCGGCGATGCGGCTGTTGATGCTGTCCATAAAACCACCTGACAAATTGTGAAAGCAGGCTCGCGGGCGCGGGGATAAAGGCTCGGCGAGTCTGGTTGAGCGGCCTGGCCTGCGCCGCTACCTGGATCAACAGGCATCCCGTTGACCCGTGAAATCGAACAATTACTGCCGTGGCGATGAAAATAAAAAGCCGCCGCGACGGTAACGATCAGACGTTGCCTGACACAAAAGGCCGCGCATTATAACCAGCGTTCTGTCATTCGGGGGCATCACAGGCTGTAGGCACAATGCCCGGATTTCTGGCGGTGAAGGAAAAATCTGCTAACAATGCACACGGTGCGTATAACGGCAGCTACGCCATAATGCGCGCTGAGATCAAAGGAGCATCCAATGAGCAGCACTGCAAACATTGCTGAAGGCGAAAAAATTCTTATTGTTGACGACGATCCGGGGCTCAGCAGCCTGCTGGAACGCTTTTTCGTCAGCAAGGGCTACCGCGCCCGCGCCGTACCGAACACCGAACAAATGGACCGCCTGCTGGCGCGTGAAGTGTTCAACCTGGTCGTCCTCGACCTGATGCTGCCCGGCGAAGACGGTCTGACCGCCTGCCGCCGTCTGCGCGGCGCGAACAATCAGATTCCAATCATCATGCTCACCGCCAAGGGCGACGAGCTGAGCCGCATCAAGGGCCTGGAACTGGGCGCCGACGATTACCTGGCCAAGCCGTTCAACCCGGATGAGCTGATGGCTCGCGTCAAAGCGGTCCTGCGTCGTCAATCGGCGCCGGTGCCGGGTGCGCCGGGCAGCGAAGACGAAAGCGTGACCTTCGGTGACTACGAACTGTCGCTGGCGACTCGCGAACTGAAACGCGGTGACGAAGTGCACATGCTCACCACCGGTGAGTTCGCGGTACTCAAGGCCCTGGTCATGAACGCGCGTCAGCCACTGACCCGTGACAAACTGATGAACCTGGCCCGTGGTCGCGAGTGGGATGCCCTGGAGCGTTCCATCGACGTGCAGATTTCCCGTCTGCGCCGGATGATCGAGCCTGATCCGTCCAAGCCGCGTTACATCCAGACTGTCTGGGGCGTGGGCTACGTGTTCGTTCCGGATGGCGCCGCCACCAAGTGATCGGCGATTTGTAGGAGCGGGTCTTGCGGATGATGTTGTCCGCAGACTCGCGATCCGCAATATGCGAGCATCGCTCGCTCCTGCAAGTGTGTAGCGGTTATTCATGAAAACCCCGGTTTGGTTCCCCCAGAGTTTCTTCTCCCGCACCCTGTGGCTGGTGCTGATTGTCGTCCTGTTTTCCAAGGCTCTGACCCTGGTTTATCTGCTGATGAACGAAGACGTGCTGGTGGATCGTCAATACAGCCACGGCGTCGCCCTGACGCTGCGCGCCTATTGGGCGGCCGATGAAAACAATCGCGACAAGATTGCCGAAGCCGCGACCCTGATCCGGGTGGTGGGCACCGGCGTGCCGGAAGGCGAGCAACACTGGCCTTACAGCGAGATCTATCAGCGGCAGATGCAGGCCGAACTCGGCGCCGACACCGAGGTGCGATTACGCATGCACTCGCCGCCGGCGCTGTGGGTCCGGGCGCCGAGCCTGGGCGATGGCTGGCTGAAAGTGCCGCTGTATCCACATCCTTTACGCGGCCAGAAAATCTGGAACGTGCTCGGCTGGTTCCTTGCCATCGGCTTGCTGTCCACCGCCTCGGCGTGGATCTTCGTCAGCCAGCTCAATCAACCGTTGAAGCGCCTGGTCTATGCCGCCAGGCAACTCGGCCAGGGTCGTAGCGTACGTTTGCCGATCAGCGACACACCGAGCGAGATGACCGAGGTGTACCGCGCGTTCAACCAGATGGCCGAGGACGTCGAACAGGCTGGCCGCGAGCGCGAGCTGATGCTGGCCGGGGTGTCCCATGACCTGCGAACACCGCTGACTCGTTTGCGCTTGTCACTGGAACTGATGGGCGACCACAGCGACCTGACGGACGACATGGTCCGCGACATCGAGGACATGGACGCGATTCTCGACCAGTTCCTCGCGTTCATCCGCGATGGCCGCGATGAATCGGTGGAAGAGGTGGACTTGAGCGATCTGGTCCGCGAAGTCGCCGCGCCGTTTAACCAGAATGAAGAGAAAGTACGCCTGCGTCTGGAGCCGATTCAGCCGTTTCCGCTGCGTCGCGTGTCCATGAAACGGTTGCTGAACAACCTGATCGGCAATGCGCTGCATCACGCTGGCAGCGGTGTTGAGGTGGCGGCTTATGTGTCCGGGGATGTCAGCGCCCCGTATGTGGTGCTGAGCGTCATGGACCGTGGGGCGGGGATTGATCCGTCGGAGCTGGAGGCGATCTTCAACCCGTTTACCCGTGGGGATCGTGCTCGCGGTGGCAAAGGAACCGGGTTGGGGTTGGCGATCGTGAAGCGGATTGCTTCGATGCATGGTGGGAATGTTGAGTTGCGCAATCGGTCCGGTGGTGGGCTGGAAGCGCGGGTTCGGTTGCCGTTGGGGTTGATGCTGCCTCGGGATGCGGTTTAAGAGTCGGCATTGTCGTTGGGGCTCAGGGCCTCTTCGCGAGCAAGCCC
>NZ_AKJI01000087.1:0-97100 GCF_000282415.1 Pseudomonas sp. GM60 | reverse complement strand
GCGAAACCAATAGCCGCCGTTACCGCAGCAACGGATATGTACACCCGAAAGAAAATGGTCGCCGGATAGACCGCTATCGCCGACAAACCAGCCCCTACAGAGAGATCCGTTCAGCTACCGAACGCTGCGACCTGTTGACCGGCTGGTTCAACCGTTTATTGAACTCCAGCCAGGCCCCCAGCAACGCCATCAACCCCGCACCCACCAAGGCGGTGAATATCTGCATGGCAAACGCATCGTCGGTCATGGCATTGACCATGTCCGCCAACGGCGCCAACAACACGCCGAGGCAGAAGATTTCCAGCGAATAACGCCCCATGCGACAACTTTGCTGCGCCAGCCAGTTTTGCGTCCAGCCGGTATCGGGCAACAGCTTCGCCGTGACATACGCCAGCGCCAGGAAGTGCAGCAACCGCACCGGCGACAAGTCAGTCTTGCTGATCGGGTACAACAGGTTGCTCAGCCACGCAGGCATCAGCGCATCATGTATTTCCGGCCATCGCCAGGAAACGGTCAGCACGCCGGTAACCACCACATACACCACGGCACTGACAAACAACGGCCGGCGCAGCAACGGGCGCGTGTCAGGTAACCGGGGGCGCTGCCCGTAAGTCGCCGCCGCGCCGCCCAGCACAAACAGCAGTTGCCAGACCACGGGATTGAAGTACCACACGCCATCCTTGATGGCCGCCAGGTTCCAGCCGAACCACGGCGCCAACAGGTACACGGTCAACGACACGGCCACCACCGCCCACGGTTTGCGCACCAGCATCGGCAGCGCCAGCGGCAAGCCGGCCAGCAGCACGATGTACAGCGGGAGGGGGTCCATGAGGTTCGGCTTGAAGCGCAGCAGCAGTTCATCGACCAGGGCTTGCTGCGGGTTGGTGATGAAGTGGTGCATGCCCATTTCCTCCACCAGATCCCTCGTTTCCACGTGGCTGTTGGCGAAGAACACGATGCCCATCAGCATCGCCAGCAAGAAAATATGCACCACGTAGAGCACCCAGGCGCGGCGCAGAATCTTCACGCAGGCAATCAGATAACCGTCCCGTCGGAAGATTTTCCCGTAGGCCAGGACGGCCGCGTAACCGGCGAGAAACACGAAAATTTCCGCGGCATCGCTGAAACCGAAGTTACGCGGGGTGATTTGACCGAGGGGGTTGTGAGGCACGTGATCCCAGAAGATGAAGATCAGCGCCAGGCCTCGAAAAAAGTCGATTCGGTGATCGCGTTCAAACGTCATGACAGCGGGCTCGTGAACGGGTGTTGAATAAGGAGTGGTCAGCGCGGCAAAAGGTGCGCGCCGCGCATCGGCGGCGCGCAGGGTGGCGCGATTCGACGACAATTGCAAAAAACACGCTATTACTGAATGTCTCAGATGTGACTGGCTGAAAGAATCCATCCGCTGGTCTGCCCGCGCGATGGCGTGCCCGAATAATGGTGCATGGCAGCTGTCGAATCTTTACCGAGCATGGTTCAGGAGCGTGAAACGTGAAGGTTTCGCTGATCGTTCCGGTCTTCAACGAAGAGCAAGCGATCAGCCTGTTTTATCAGGCGGTGCAGCGCGAGTTGAGGCTGGGCGGCGACGAGGTCGAGATCGTATTCATCAACGATGGCAGCTCCGACCGGACGGCCGAGCAGGTCAAGGCCCTGGCGCAGGTCGACGAGCATGTGTTGTTGATCAACTTTTCGCGCAACTTCGGCAAGGAACCGGCGTTGTTCGCCGGCCTGGAGTACGCTTCTGGCGATGCGGTGATCCCCATGGACGTCGACTTGCAGGACCCGATCAGCGTCATTCCACTGTTGATTGACGAGTGGCAAAAGGGCGCGGACGTGGTGCTCGCCAAACGCCGCAACCGGGCCACCGACGGTTACCTCAAGCGCCACAGCGCGGCGCTGTTCTACCACGTGCTGAACCGTATCGCGTACACCCGGATCGAAGAAAACGTCGGTGATTTCCGCTTGATGGATCGCAAGGTAGTCAACGTGATCCGCGCACTGCCCGAGCATCAATTGTTCATGAAAGGCGTGTTGTCGTGGGCCGGGTTCACCACCGCGGTGGTGGAGTACGAACGCGCCGGGCGCGTGGCCGGCAGCAGCAAGTTCAATGGCTGGAAACTGTGGAACCTGGCACTCGAAGGGGTGACGTCGTTCAGCACTGTGCCGCTGCGTTTGTGGACGTACGTCGGCGGCGGCATTTCGATTTTCGCGGTGCTTTACGCGGTGTACATGGTGCTGGACAAGATTTTCTTCGGCAACAGCGTACCCGGTTACCCATCGTTGATGACCGCCATTCTGTTTCTTGGCGGTGTGCAGTTGATTGGTATCGGCATCCTCGGTGAGTACGTCGGCCGGATCTACATCGAGGCCAAGCACCGGCCGCGCTACGTGGTCAAAGACATCGTCGGCGGCAAAGACCGGCTCGGGCTTTAGCATGGGCCGATTCCGCGATGTGCTCGGCAAGGAACTCGGCGGCCGACAGGTCTGGCTGTTTTTTCTGCTCGCGACGTTGCTGTATGTGCTGCCGCTGATTATCGCGGACTACCCGTACATCGATGACAACTGGCGTTCGCTGTCGGCGGGCATGGCCTGGGCGGAGCAGGGGCGCCTGTTTACCCAGCTGTTCTACAACCTGCTCACCTTCGGCAGCGCGGCGCCGAACATCTTTCCCTTGCCGCTATTGATCGCCACGCTGGCCATGGCCTCGGCACTGACCCGGCTGACGTTTCATTACTTTGCGCAACCGACGCTCGCCTGTTGCCTGGTGCCCTTGCCACTCTGGTACAACCCGTTTTTTCTGCAAAACCTGTCTTATCAATATGACGGTCCCGCCATGGCCCTGAGCCTGGTGGCGGTGATCTACGCGATCACCTTTCGTCATCCTTCGCGCAGCCTGCAATGGCTGGTGCCTTCGTTCCTGATTGCACTGGCGCTGGGGCTTTATCAGATCAGCCTCAATGTGTTTGTGGGATTGTGTTGCCTGGAACTGCTGCGCGGCGTAAATGACCGTTTGGCCTGGTCGCAGTTGTGCAGGCTGATCGGCTGGAAACTGGCGCAGGTCACCCTGGGCTGGCTGACGTATTGCGTCAGCGCCGTGGCGTTCATGGCGCAGGATCGCGCGCTGCTGTTGAACTGGACCGCCGCGCCGCTGCTGCAACTGCAGATCAACATCGGCAGAGTGCTGGAAAAAGTCGTGCTGCTGTTTCACGGTGGATTGGTCTGGGTGTTCGCCGCGCTGTTGCTGTGCGCCATCGCCGGCGCTGTGCAATTGGGGCTGAAGGTGTGGAAGCGTCAGGACAGCGGGCCGAAGAAAGCGTTGATCGGCCTGTTGTGTCTGCTGACCTTGCCGGTCGTGACGCTGCTGGTGTCCGGCGTCGCGCTGTTTTTCCGCGACTTCAACGAGGGCGCTCGAACCCTGATGGGCTTCGCGGTTTTATTGATGCTGTTGTTCTACTTGAGCCATCTGGCGCTGGCGCAAATCCATGAACGACTGACGCTGTTACTGGCAGTTCCACTGCTGGCGATGCTGTCGCTGTCGTTCGCTTACGGTCGGGTGCTGACGGTGCAGAAAGCCTTCAGCACCAGCGCACTGTTCAGCCTTGAGCACGACATTTCGACGCATCGAGAATTGCGTGAGGCCAAGCGGATTTACATGTCGGTGACGTATTCCGATCACTGGCTGTCGGGGGCCGCAGGTTCGTTCAAGCAGATGCCGGTGCTGCACTATCTGCTGAACATCGACTTTTTCATGCTGGCCGAAAATCTGCCGAAGCTCGGCATCACCAACGTGGTCGCGGAGAAGGAGCGCCGCAATGCGACACGGGTAGGTTATCTGGGGTATCCGCCGTTGCTGGAGCGCCCGTACTACCGGATTTACCTGCTGGGGGACTACGGTTTTATCGTCATGAAAGAACCGGCCCCGATCAAGGCGCTTCGCTGGTGAAGCGCCTCGCTGGACTCAGGCCGCTGCCACTTCATTGGGCTCAAAACTGTCCGCCCGCGCCATCTGCCACATGCGTGAGTAAAACTCGCCGTTCACTTCTCCTGTGAGCAATTCCCCCGGTTTCAAAAACACATGCAGCTGCGAGAACAGCTTGATCTCGGTCGCCGACATGCGCCGCACCAGGTGCTTGGCCGACAACTGCGACGGATGATCGAGGCCAGCGGCGGCGAGCATTTCCGCCAGTGCCTTGAGGGTGTTGCGGTGGAAGTTGAACACCCGCTGGGCCTTGTCCGGGACGACGAGGGCGCGCTGGCGCAGGGTGTCCTGCGTGGCGACGCCGGTCGGGCATTTGTTGGTGTGGCACGACTGCGACTGGATGCAGCCGATGGCGAACATGAAGCCGCGCGCCGAGTTGGCCCAGTCGGCGCCGATGGCCAGCACGCTGGCGATGTCGAAGGCGCTGACAATCTTGCCGCTGGCGCCGAGTTTGATTTTGTCTCGCAGGTTCAGGCCCACCAGCGTGTTGTGCACGAACAGCAGACCTTCGCGCATCGGTACGCCGATGTGGTCGGTGAACTCCACAGGCGCTGCTCCCGTGCCGCCTTCCTTGCCATCGACGACGATGAAGTCCGGGAGGATGCCGGTTTCCAGCATGGCCTTGGCGATGCCCATGAATTCCCACGGATGGCCGAGGCAGAACTTGAAGCCCACCGGTTTGCCGCCGGACAGTTCACGCAATTGCTGGATGAAGTGCATCAGTTCGATTGGCGTGGAAAACGCACTGTGCCGCGACGGCGAGATGCAGTCTTCGCCCATCAGGATGCCTCGGGTTTCAGCGATTTCCTTGGTGACCTTGTGCTTGGGCAGGATGCCGCCGTGGCCGGGTTTGGCGCCTTGGCTCATTTTGATTTCGATCATCCGCACCTGCGGGGTTTGCGCTTGGGCGGCGAAGCGTTCCGGGTCGAAGCGACCGTCTGCGGTGCGGCAACCGAAGTAGCCGCTGCCGAGTTCCCAGGTCAGGTCGCCGCCGTTTTCCCGGTGATACGCGCTGATGCTGCCTTCACCCGTGTCGTGGGCAAAGTTGCCGAGCTTGGCGCCCTGGTTCAAGGCACGAATGGCGTTGGCGCTGAGGGAGCCGAAACTCATGGCCGAGATGTTGAATACCGATGCCGAGTACGGCTGCGTGCACTGCGGGCCGCCGACGAGGGTTCGGAAACTGCCCGGATCGCTCAACGGTGCCGGGCGCATCGAGTGGCCGATGAATTCGAAACCGGACTGATACACATCGATCAACGTGCCGAAGGGTTTGTCGGCGCTTTCGTTCTTGGCGCGGGAATAGACCAGCGAACGCTGGGCCCGGGAGAAGGGCAGGGCGTCGCTGTCGGATTCGAGCAGGTACTGGCGGATTTCCGGACGGATGCCCTCCACCAGATAGCGGATGTTGCCGAGGATCGGGTAGTTGCGGCGTACGGCGTGAGGGCTTTGCAGCAGATCAAACAGGCCCACGAGGCTCAGGACACCGGTGACCGCGGTGATCGGCCAGAGCCAGTCGTGTTCCAGGAACGGCAGACTGGCGAGGGTGAAAATCACACAGACGGCAAAGAAGGCGTAGCGGCTCAGGAGTGACAGGCTCATACGGTTTCCTTGGGTTCGGACTCGGTTGTGTTCGGCACACCTATCCCTGTAGGAGCGAAGCTTGCTCGCGAAAGCAACATTTCAGCCAACATCAATGTTGAATGTGATGGCCTCTTCGCGAGCAAGCTTCGCTCCTACGGGACCGTGCTGTGTCAGGCATTCTGCGCCTGGAGGAAAATCGAAAACAGCTCGGACTGGGACTTGATCCCCAGCTTGCTGTACATGTGTTTCTTATGGACTTTCACGGTTTCGACAGAGATTTCCAGCTTACGGGCGATTTCTTTACTGGAGCAACCGCTGAGCATCAAACGCCCGACATCCAGCTCCCGGGCGGTCAGTTGCGCGCCTTTGAGTTGTTGCACCGAGGCTTCCAGCTGCACCCGCCAGTCACCTTGGACCGGTGCGGGCGCGAGAGCCACGACTTCGTTGATTTCGTAGGGCAGGCGCTGACGCAACAAACCCAGCACCCATGGCTGGATCAACGACAGCAACGCAATCTGCTGGCCGCTGAAACGCTGTTTGCTGCCCAGTGACAGGCACAACGTGCGGTCGCCTTCGAGCTGACAATTGAACTGGATTTCATCGGCCACCACATTCAGACGAAAGTAGCGCTGGTAATACTCGGTCAGCTCAAAGTGCTCCGGCGCCACTTCCGACAGGCGATACAGCCCGGTGCGCGATTGCTCGCGGCAGGCGATGTAGAACGGGTCGAGCAGGTACAAACCGCGCAGGTAATCCTGGAACAACTGATCCGGGCTGCCGTCTTCACCGGGACATTCGGCGAACACTTGCGGGTGCTGATCGGCGCTGAAAAGCAGCGCCACCCAACTGTCGAAGGTCACGTATTGATCCAGTAACCGGACAAGCTGCGTCCAGAAGTTCGGCTTGTCGAGGGCGTCGATCAGTTGCCCGACCGAACGGTGCCAGGCGATGTCGTCTAACGAAAGTGTCATGCATCTACCCCTATCGGGTTACCCCAGCCGCGTGATTCCCTGGCCGGTTGCTTGCTGCGCATACTGGCGCACAGACAACGACCGGGCAATCTTTCTGCCGCCCGGCCACTAGAACAAGGACTACCCATGAAGGTCGAACTCGCCCAACTGGCGGGCCGTGACAACGACACGGCTTACAACCTCGAACGCGCTCTGGCGGCGATTGGTGCCTGCGCCGCCGACACGCAGTTGATCATGTTTCCCGAAAGCCACTTGATGGGCTTCCCGTCGGCCGAGACCGTGGCAGCCGTTGCCGAACCGCTGAACGGTCCGACCGTCAGCGCAATCGTCGCCGCGGCCCGCGAGCGCAACATCGCCGTGGTGATCGGTACGGCGGAAAACGACAACGGTCGTTTTTTCAACACCACGCTGCTGATTACCCCACAAGGCATCGCACTGAAATACCGCAAGACGCACTTGTGGGCGTCGGATCGCGGCGTGTACGAGCCGGGTGATCGCTACGCCACGTGCCTGTGGAACGGCGTGCGGGTCGGCCTGCTGATCTGCTACGACATCGAATTCCCGGAAACCGCCCGCGCCCTGGCGCAACTGGGCGCCGAATTGCTGATCGTCACCAACGGCAACATGGACCCTTACGGCCCGACGCACCGCACCGCGATCATGGCCCGCGCCCAGGAAAACCAGGCGTTTGCGCTGATGGTCAACCGGGTGGAAGAGGGCGATGGCGGGTTGTTGTTTGCCGGCGGCAGTGCGCTGGTGAATCCGCTGGGCACGCTGTTGTTCGAGGCCGGGCGGGAGGAAGGGCAGTTTGCGGTTGAGCTGGATCTGAGTCAGCTGACCTCCGCGCGGCAGGATTATCGGTACCTGGATGATCAGCGACTGAAGTTGCCGGGGGAGATGGTTGAGCATGCTTCTGGATTGCGGGAGCTGCTTATACCTGCGCGCTGAGCGGCTGACGCTTTCGCTGGCAAGCCAGCTCCTACAGGGAGCTCCAGTGAACACAGAGTTTGTGACCACCCGCGATCAACTGTAGGAGCTGGCTTGCCGGCGATGAGGCCCTGACAGGCAACACATCTTTGTCGGTCTGAAACCAAGAACAACAAACGCAACACCCGTAATTTGCGCCGAACTCGGCTCTGCCATAAATCCAATAAAATTCGGAGTAGTCGCTCATGGCTCGTTTGCAACGCACCCTGTCATTGGGGTCGGTGGTGCTGTTTGGCATCGCCTACATGACGCCGATCATTGTGCTCGGCACTTTCGGTATCCTCGCTCAATCCACCGCTGGCATGGTGCCGGCCGCGTACCTCGCGGCGCTGGTGGCGATGTTCTTTACCGCCATGAGTTACGGCCGGATGGCCTCGGCATTTCCTGTCGCTGGCTCGGCCTATAGCTACGTGCGCAAGGCGATCAGCCCGAAACTCGGTTTCATCGCCGGTTGGGCGGTGCTGCTCGATTACCTGTTCCTGCCGATGGCAATCTGGCTGATCGGCGCGGCTTACCTCAACTCCGCATTCCCGGCCGTGCCGCAATGGATCTGGGTGCTGGCGTTCATCGGCATCACCAGCGCAATCAACATCGTCGGCCTGAAACTGGCCAACGGCATCAACGCCTTGCTGATGCTGGTGCAGTTTCTGGTGCTGATCGCCTTCGTGGCGCTGTGCGTGCATTACGTTGGCGGCGATGCGAGCACGCCATTGTGGTCGGTGAAACCGTTCTTCAACGGCGACATGCAGATGCCACTGATCATGAGCGGTGCCGCCATCGCCTGTTACTCGTTCCTCGGTTTCGACGCGGTCAGTACCCTGACCGAAGAAACCCGCGATCCGCGCCGCACCATCCCGCGGGCGATCATGCTGATTACTTTGATCGGCGGGCTGATCTTCGTCGGCGTGTCGTACTTCGTGCAGATCGCGCACCCGTCGTTCCAGTTCGACAGCGTCGATTCGGCGGCCTATGAAATTGCCCGCAACATCGGTGGCGACCTGTTCGTGTCGATCTTCTTGATCGGCTTGATCGTCGGTCAATTCGCCTCGGGGCTGTCGGCTCAGGCCAGCGGTTCGCGCTTGCTCTACGCCATGGGCCGCGACGGCGTGCTGCCGAAATCCTTCTTCGGTACGTTGCATGAACGTTTCGGGACGCCGATCAACAGCATCCTGCTGTGCGCGGTGGTGGCGTTGCTGGCGCTGAAACTGGACGTCACAACCTCGACCTCGTTCATCAACTTCGGCGCGTTCCTGGCGTTCAGCCTGGTGAACCTGTCGGTGATTTTTCACTACTGGATTGGCGGCGAAAAAAAGGGGCTGCGTGAGTTGGTGCTGTTCCTGATCTTCCCGTTCATTGGCCTGGCGGCGGATTTGTGGCTGATGGTCAGCCTCGATCACCTGGCGATTTACCTGGGCCTGAGCTGGCTGGCGATTGGCGTGGTGTACCTGGCGGTGCTGACCGGCGGATTCCGTCGCCAGCCGCCGGAGATGGATTTTCAGGAAGCCACCTGAGGTACGCCGAATTCCTGTAGGAGCCCGGCTTGCCGGCGATGGCGGTCTCAAGATTTAAGCAGGTCTTGAGATTGCCATCGCTGGCAAGCCAGCTCCTACAGGGGGGCTGTGTTCAGGCAGTGGGTTTTGATTGGTGGATCGGCAATTCGACGCGGAAAGTGCTGCCAACGCCGACTTCACTCACCACCGAAATATCCCCCCGGTGTTTCTTCACGATGCCATAGGACAGGGACAACCCCAGCCCGGTCCCCTGGCCCACCGGTTTGGTGGTGAAGAACGGGTCGAAAATTTTCTGCAGGCTGGCTGGCGGGATGCCGGTGCCGGTGTCGGCGACTTCGATCCACACCTTTTCACCGTCGATCCCCGTGCGCAGGGTGAGGGTGCCGCGTTCCGGGCCGATGGCCTGCGACGCGTTGACGATGAGGTTCATGATCACCTGGTTGATCTGCGAGGGCAGGCATTCGATGTCGGGGAGGTGCTGATAGTCCTTCACCACATCGGCCTTGTACTTCAGTTCATTGGCCACGATGTTCAGCGTCGATTCGATGCCTTGCTGCAGATTCGCCCACTGCCATTCCTGGTTGGAGTCCACCCGCGAAAATTCCTTCAGGTCTTTGACGATCTGCCCGACGCGGCTGATGCCGTCCTTGGATTCCTTGATCAGCAAGGGGATGTCGTCGTGCAGGAATTCCAGTTCGATCCGCTCACGCAGTTGTTGCAAGCGCTCGACCAGCTCGCTGGAATCTATTGCCTCTTCCGCATCCCGATAAGCGTCGAGCATTTCCTGCAGCTGTTTGAAATAGCCATCGAGGGTGCCAAGGTTGGAGGAAATGAAACCGATGGGGTTGTTGATTTCATGGGCGACGCCGGCCGCCAGTTGCCCCAGTGACGCGAGTTTTTCCGACTGTACCAATTGCGATTCAAGCTGTTTGCGTTCGTCGATTTCCCGTTGCAATGCCTCACTGGCCTGTTTGAACTGTGTCGTTCTCTGGTCCACCAGATGCTCCAGGTGGCTCATCTGCACAAAGGCCCGTTCGGTCATGTCCCATTTGGTCAGCAGGGTGTTGGCCATCTGCTGGACTTCAATGTTGTCGAACGGCTTTTTCAGAATCAGCAGACGGTCGTGCGCCTGCAAACGGTCCAGCAGTTCATCCCAGGAATAGTCGGAGTAGGCGGTACACACCACCACTTGCAGGCGCGGGTCTTCCTGCCACAGATGCTCGATGGTTTGTGCGCCGTCCCAGCCTTCGGGCATGCGCATGTCGACGAAGGCCAGCGCGTAGGGCTGGTTTTGCTGCAAGGCTTCTTGGAGTTTGCCCAGACCCTCTTGGCCGCCATATGCCGAATCCAGCTCGAACAGCGCGCGGGTGGATTTCACTTCACTGCCGAACAGCGCGGCCTCCATCTCGTCCAGCTCGACGGTCTGCACGGGCGTCGGCGTGAGGATCTTGCGGAAATCCACATGAATGGACGGCGTGTCATCGATCAGCAAAATGCGGCGGTTCGACAGTTCGCTCATGCCTCCTCCATGACGGTTTTCAGCGGGATCTGCAGGGTGAACAGCGCGCCTTTGCCCGGCCCGTCGCTGTGGGCGGTGAGGTGGCCGTTCATCTCGATGGCTGCCAGTGCGCAACTGTGCAGACCAAAGCCGTGACCTTCCTTACGGGTGGTAAAACCGTGGGCAAAGATGCGCGTCATGTTTTCCGGGGCGATGCCTTCGCCGTCATCCTTGACGCTGACTTGCAGCGTGGCGTCGTCGACCACTTTGACCCCGAGGGTCATTTGTCGCGGGCGGTTGCTGAGGTCGGACATCGCGTACTTGGCGTTGCTGATCAGGTTGATCAGGATCAGCAGCAACCGGTGCTTGTCGCCCATGACCTGGGGCACCTCGCCGTACTCCTTGACCACCGTGACGTGATGCCGGGTCAGCGCGCCGGAATTCATGCGCAGGGCATCCTCCAGCAATTCGCTGATGTGCAGCGGCTCCACCAGGCTGTTGGCGCCCGCGTAGGATTGCTGGGTGGCGACGATGTCCTTGATGTGGTCGACACTTTTGCTCAGCTGGGCCAGTTCGTCGCTCATGCCTTGCTGTTCGAGGGCGATGGCCTCGACCAGTTGGTTGAGGTAGCCGGGCAGCAACTTGCCTTTCTCGTCCTGGGTCAGGAAGGTGCCGAGGTCGCCGGGGTGTTCGTTGATCAGTTGCATGGCTTTGCCCAGCCCCTGGGCCTTGCTGGCGCGCAGTTTGCGCGAGACCAGGTCGGCCGAGATGTTGACGCTGTTGAGCACGTTGCCGACGTTGTGCAGCACGTTGGTGGCGATCTCGGCCATGCCGGCCTGTCGCGCGGTGTCGAGCAGCTCGCTCTGGGTATCCTTGAGTTCACGGGTACGTTCCTCTACCCGCAGTTCCAGTTCGTCATTGGCGGTTTTCAGGGCTCTGTTGACGCGATTGATGATGCTGAAACTGCGCATCAAGTGAATGGCCAGGTACACCAGCAACAGGACCAGCAGCACAGAGAACACCAGCATGTAAAAGTGATAACGCTGCTCGACTGCATCGGCCTGTTGCTGGTCCTTGTTCAACAGGCTGGTGATGTCGTCCAGACGCTCGGCGACGGGAATCGCTTCGATATTTCCCAGCAAGCGGTTGACCACCGGTTGTTCGCGCAGAATCAGTGAAATGTGGGTGCTCAGAATATCGATCGGGCTGTGAAACTGCTCGGGCAGGCGCAGCTTGTTCACCCCTAGCTTGTTCAGCCCGACCAGAATGTCAGCGGCCTTGTCGTCGGAAGTGACCTGGGCGAACTCCAGGCTGCTGAGCAGCAAATCGTAAGTGTCTGTGGCGATGTTCTGCAGTTGCAGTTTGTCGCCATCGACCAACCGGGCCAGTGGTTCCTGAATGTCGTCCTCGGCGGTGGGCAGGAACGCCAGTGAGTTGCGCAACAACGCGTTGTGGGACTTGAACTGCTCCACCAGCCGGGTCTTTTCCTCGATGGCGGCCAGGTATGCATCATGGCTGGCGCGCCAGATCGGTGAGTCGTTGCGGCCATGGTTCGACTCCATGGTGTCGAACCGCTCCCACAGCTTTGTCATCTCGGTCAGCGGCGCGACCAACGGATCGTAGTTGTGGTTGGTGGCGATCCTGGCCTTGAGAATCTCGGTTTCCCATTGCGCGTTGAGCTGTTTGATCCGGCCGATCAGGTCCCGGGATTCGGCGTAGGCCGACGTCTCGTTCGAATTCGATTTGAGGTACAGGAACAGCAGCGTCGAGGCCAGTAACAAAGCGACGGCGCCCAGCAGTGCGAGGCTGCGACGGCGGGACATTTTCATAAGGGTTTGCCTCCCCATTCACCGGTCAGGGTCTTGAGGAATTTGATGATCAGGGTTTTGTCCTCGGCGGAAGAAATGCGACCGAGCTGGAACTTGAACATCACGTCCACCGCCTCTTCCAGCGTGTTGGCCGAGCCGTCGTGAAAATACGGTGCGGTCACCGCGACATTGCGCAGGCTCGGTACCTTGAACACGTTGCGGTCCTCTTCATCCTTGGTCACCAGATAGCGACCCAGGTCGGAGTCGGTCGGGTTACCGCGAACCTTGAAGTAATCGCCCATGACGCCGAACTTCTGGAACATGTTGCCGCCGATGTTCACGCCTTGATGGCAGGCGATGCAGCCATAATCCTTGAAGCGTTGGTAGCCGTACTTTTCCTCGGTCGTGAGGATGTCGGTGTTACCCAGCAGATACTGATCAAACCGCGAGTTGCTGCTGAGCAGCGTTCGTTCGTAGGTGGCCAGGGCGTTTTGCACATTGTTCATGGTCACGCCGTCCGGGTAGGCGTTGGTAAATGCGCTGCGGTAACCCGTGTCTGCGGACAGCACTTGCACCACGTGCTCCCAGTTGCTGCCCATTTCGCTGGGGCTTTTCACCACTTCATGGACCTGGGATTCCAGGGTGTCGGCGCGCCCGTTCCAGAACTGCCGGAAATTCAGGGTGGCGTTGAACACGCTGGGGGTGTTGATCGTCACTGGCTGACCGGCGAAGCCGATGGAAAACGCCTGGGTATCGGCCCCACCGCTTTCCAGTCGATGGCAACTGGCACAGGACAGCGTGTTGTTGACCGACAACCGCGTTTCATTGAACAACTGGCGACCGAGTTCGACGCGCAGAGGATTCTGTGCAGGCGCCGCTGGCAGTGGCTTGAGGGGTTCGTCCAGCGGCGCGGCGACGGTGCTCAGACAGAAACCGAGCAGCGGCACCAGGAGCAGGTAGTGAATGGACGGCGACATCTGATAATTCCTTGGCTGTTAGCCCGTGTGTCGTTGCGCATCGTTCACGTGGCGGTAAATGGAGCAGGTTTCACCGACTCAAGGTATCGGGCGAAGGCGTCCGGTTCGACGGCTTTGCTGAAGTAGTAACCCTGGCCTTCTTCACATCGATGGGCCTTGAGGAAATCCAGCTGTTCGAGGGTTTCCACCCCTTCGGCGATGATGGTCAGCTTGAGGCTGCGGCCCAGGCTGATGATGGCGCTGACCAGTGCAGCGTCGTTGCTGTCGGTGCTTAAACCGCGAATGAACGACTGGTCGATTTTCAGCACGTCGATGGGAAAGCGCCGCAAGTAGCTGAGGCTGGAGTAGCCGGTGCCGAAGTCATCGATGGCCAGCCGGATCCCCATGACCTTGAGTCGGGTCAGGGCGGTGACGGTGGTATCGATGTTTTGCATCAACACGCCTTCGGTGATTTCCAGTTCCAGCAACGCCGGTTCCAGTCCGGTTTGTTCGAGGGTCAGTCCGATGCCGTCGACAAAGTCGCGCTGGCGGAAATCGATGGCTGACATATTCACCGACATGCATATTTTTGGCAGCCCTTCGGCTTGCCAGGCGCAGGCCTGCCGGCAGGCCTCGGCCAGCACCCATTTGCTCAGCGGCACGATCAGACCGCTGTCTTCGGCCACACCGATGAACTCCGATGGGTAGATCAACCCGTGCCCCGGTTTCTGCCAGCGGATCAACGCCTCGGCACCGACCACCTGACCACTGCTCAAGTCCAGTTTGGGTTGGTAGTGCAGGATAAACTCGTTGCGCTCCAGCGCCAGGCGAATACCGGTTTCGATACTTTGCTGATCCCTGGCGCGCTGGTTCATTTCATCGATGAAAAAGCTGAAATCATTCGGGCCGATTTCCTTGATGTTGCGCATCGCGGTCTCGGCTTTTTTGATCAGCTCGATGGCTTCGAGGCCGTCATCGGGATAAATGCTGATGCCCAGGCTCGCGGTCACGCTCAAGTCGTGGCCAGCGATATGCAGGGGGATGCGAATGGCGTTCAAGAGTTTTTCGGCGATGCCCCTGGTCTGTTGAGGGTGGCGAATGTCGGCGAGGATGACCACGAACTCGTCGGAGCCATAGCGAAACACCGAATCCGACTCGCGCACGGTGGCCACCAGATTGCGGCTGACCTGTTTCAACATCTCGTCACCGGCCGGATGGCCGAGCGCATTGTTGATGCGCTTGAAGCGGTCGAGCCCCAGAAACATCACCGCCAGTTGTTTGTCATTGCGTCGTGAAAGGGCCAGCGACTGGTTCAACCGGTCACCCAGCAACGTGCTGTTGGGCAACTCGGTCAACACGTCGTACTGCAGCAGGTGCGAAACCTTGAGCAGCTCGTGAACCCGCGCCTCGATGGTTTGCTCCAGGCTCAGCACTTTCATCGCCGCGTCCTGCGCCATCTGCCATTTCCAGGTCAGGGCACTGGCCATCTGGCGGATTTCCAGGCTGTCGAAGGGCTTTTTCAGCACCAGCATCTGGTCGCCGAACTCCAGTCGTTCGGTCATGGCTTCCCAGGTGTAATCCGAAAAAGCGGTGCACAGCGCGATTTCCAGGTGCGGGTCGGCTTGCCACATTTGCTTGATGGTTTCCAGGCCGTCCCAGCCCGGCGGCATGCGCATGTCGGTGAACACCAGCGCATAGGGGCGACCTTCAGCCAATGCGTGTTTGACCAGTTCGAGGGCTTCCTGGCCCTGGTACGCCGAGTCGAGCTGAAACGTCAGGCGATCCGTGTGCGGCGTGCCGAACAGTGCGGCTTCTGTGCCAGCGAGGGTCTGTTCATCGTCGGTTTCGGGGCCGAGGATCTTGCGGAAGTCATCATGAATCGAAGGCGTGTCGTCGACGATCAGGATGCGCCGGTTGGTCCGCACGCAAGGCACTTTCATCCTTTGTCCTCCGTGGACCGGTGCGGGTTGTCCCGGATCGGCACGATGCTTCCGGCTTTCAGCAACTCGGCGGCCTGCTGGCTGCTGACCGCTTTGCTGAAGAAGTAACCCTGGGCGTTCATCGGCGACCCGGTGGCCATCAATGAACTGCGCTGTTCCTGGGTTTCGACACCTTCGGCGATGATTCCGATCCCTACCTCCCGGGCGAAATTGATAATGGCGCGCAAGGTGTTGGCACTGGCCGGGTCGCGGGCGGCGGTATCGATGAAAGGTTGAGCGAGCTTCAGGTGATTGACCTGATAGGTCTTGAGGTAATCGAACGACGAATACTCGGTGCCGAAGTCGTCGATGGCAATCTTCACCCCCAGCTCCCGCAGGCGCGGCAGCACATCGTTGTGGGTCCATTTGGTCTGGGCCAGCGTCGCCTCGGTGACGTCGAAGCGCAGGTCCCAGGCGCAGAGCTCCCAGCGCGCGGTGGTGCGCAGTACGTCATAAATCAGTTCCGGGCCGCTCTTGAGCTGGGCCAGGGACAGCTTGATCGCAATCACCGGTGGCGCGACACCTTCATCCCGCCACTGGCGCATTTGCCGGCAGGCGCGATCGAGCACCCAGTGACCGAGGGCGATGATGGTGCCGGTCTTTTCGGCGGCGGGCAGGAACGCGGGGGCTTCCAGCAAGCCGCGTCCGGGGTGATTCCAGGTGACCTGCGCTTCCATCCCGAGGATCTTGCCGCTGCTCAGGTCCACTTCCGGCCAGTAACGCAGTTCGAGTTCATCGTGCTCGATGGCCTCTCTCAATTCACTGGCGATGGTCATGCGCTCGACCATCTCCTGATTGATCTCTTCGGAGTGGAAGTGGTACTGGTTTCGGCCCTTTTCCTTGGAGCGATAGAGCGCCATGTCGGCCTGGGTCAGCAGGCCGTCGGCGCTGGTGCTGGCCGGGCTGTAGCTGCTGATGCCGATGCTGACCGACACCCGGACATCGTTGCCGGCCAGGGAGTAGGGGAGCACCAGCGCGTCGCGGACCTTGGTGGCCAGGGACGCGGAGTGGGTCGGGTCGCTGACGTCCAGTTGCAGGATCGCGAACTCGTCGCCGCCAAGGCGGGCGACGATATCGTTCTCACGTACACACGCCTTGATCCGCCGGGCGACTTCTTGCAGCAACAGATCGCCCACCGGGTGCCCGAGGGTATCGTTGATGCGTTTGAAGTGATCCAGGTCCAGATAAAAGATGGCAAACGGGGTCGCGCCACGACGCGCAGCGGCGAAGGCCTGGTGCAGCCGTTCGATCAGCGTCGCGCGGTTGACCAGCCCGGTCAGCCCGTCGGTGCGCGCCAGCAGGAAGATTTTCTCCTCGGCCAGCTTGCGCTCGGTGATGTCGATGATGATGCCTTCGACTTCCAGCAGCCGGCCTTCATCGTCGCGCACCGGGATGTAGCGGTTTTCCACCCAGCGCCAGGCCCCTTCGCCAGTGCGCATCCGAAACTCGATGGACGCTCCGGCGGCATGGCGGTCCAGCACCCGCGCCATCGCCGTGTCGACCTTCGCTTGATCGTCGGGATGAATCAGCTCCCGGGCCCAGTTGGCCGAGGCCACCAGTTTTGCCGCGACATGTCCGTATTTGGTGATGTTGTGCGAGATGTACATCAGTGGAAACGACGGTTCGCCCCGCAACCGATAGAGAATGGTCGGGCTGTTCTGCACGATGATGTTGGCATCGGACAGTTCCCGGGTACGCTCCTCGACCGCTTGTTCGAGCAGCGACATCTTCAGCGCCGCGTCTTCGGTCATTTGCCACTTGGCGGTCAGCGCGCTGGCCATTTGGCGAATTTCGATGGCATCGAACGGTTTCTTGAGAATCAGCAGGCGGTCGCCGAGTTCCAGGCGCTCGTCGATGTCTTCCCAGGAATAGTCGGAGTAGGCCGTGCACAGCGCCACTTGCAGCTTCGGATCGACCTGCCACAGCCGTTCGATGGTTTCCAGGCCGTCCCAGCCCGGCGGCATGCGCATGTCGATGAAGGCCATCGCATAAGGCAGGTCGTTGGCCAGGGCTGTCTCGACCTTGTCCAGTGCTTCGAGGCCCTGAAACGCGGAGTCAAGGATGAAACTCTGCAACGTGACGGCCGCCGTGGTGCCGAACAGGGCATTTTCAGCGCTGGTCAGGCTGTCGTCGTCAAACGAAGGCGGGCTGAGGATCTTGATGAAGTCCTCGTGGATTGAAGCGGTGTCGTCGACGATAAGAATCCGACGATTGGTCCGCGACAACAGCGTATTCATCGCCATATGCCGGGACCGACAGCGTTTTGATACACCGTGTTCATAAGGGGCATCCTTTCCCTGACCACTTGGCCGAGCGTACAGATAATGGATCCGAGTGACGTGAGCATAGTCGCCCGGATCAGAGTTCGCGCAACCGACTGAAACGAATCATTGCGGTGGTGGGGCGAAAATCATCTAGCCTGTAGCTCAGGATCCGGCAATAGGGGATGTTTGCCCGGTTCCCGACATATCGCTGTAACCGTTTTCGCCCGAGGTAATGCCATGGAAGAGCAACTCCCCACGAGGTCCACCTATAAACCCAAAGTGCTGCTGGTCGACGATGAGGAGTCCATCCTCAACAGCCTGCGTCGACTGTTGCGCGGCCAGCCCTACGACGTGTTGCTGGCCACCAGCGGCGCCCAGGCCCTGGAAATCATGGCGCAGCAGCCCATCGACCTGGTGATGAGTGACGCGCGCATGCCCAACATGGACGGCGCCACGCTGCTGGCCCTCATCCATCAGCATTACCCCGATACCGTGCGCATCATGCTGACCGGTTATGCCGATCCGTCAGCCATTATCAAAGCCATCAATGACGGGCAGATTCACCGTTACATCAGCAAACCCTGGCACGATGAGGAAATGCTGCTGGTCCTGCGACAATCACTCGCGTATCAGCATTCCGAGCGTGAACGGTTGCGTCTGGTCCAGGAAACGTGGGATCAGAACCAGGAATTGAAACTGCTCAACATCACCCTGGACAAACGCGTCGCCTCCCGCACCGCTGAACTCCAGCAGACCGCCGACATGCTCGACCTGGCCTACGAAGAGCTCAAGCACAGCTACGTTACCGGCACCGAGATGTTCTCGCTGCTGGCCAACCTGCGCATGCCGCCGGCCAAACAGACCAACCGCCAGATCATCGAACTGGTGCGGGTGTACTGCAAGCTTCATGACCTGGACGAAGGCACCAGCCGGGACCTGACCATGGCGGCGGCGCTCTACAACATCGGCAAGCTGAGCTGGACCGACAGCATGATGACCGCCCCCGCGGACCTGTTGCATCACAATGATCGCGAGCGTTATCGCAATTACCCGAAGCAGAGCGAATCCCTGTTGATGACGCTCGATCCGATGAAGGACGCTGCCCGTCTGATTCTTCACCATCAGGAGCGTTGGGACGGCAGCGGTTTTCCCGACCGGCTCAAGGGCGAGGCGATACCGGTCGGTTCCCGGCTGTTGAAACTGGCAGTGGATTTCATCGAGTTGCAGCGCGGGTTGATCCTGGAACGGCAGATGAACAGCGATGAGGCGCTGGTGTATATCCGCAGCTATGCCGGAAAACTCTACGACCCCGAGATGGTGGAGGACTTCATCAAGGTGTGTGCCGCGTACCTGAGCGATGTGTCCCTGGCCGATCCAATGGTCAAGGTCATGACCACCCGGGAATTGGCAGCGGGGATGGTCCTGGCACGCAACCTCAACGCCGACAACGGCATGCTGTTGCTCAACGCCGGCAAGGTGCTGAACGGACCGCTGGTGGAAAAGCTGATCGCCTTCGAGGCCATGGAGGGCGCGAAATACAGCATTTTCGTGAAGGTGCCGGAAGAAGTGAACGGCGCGATTCTCGAGATGGAGCAGGTTCCCCAGGCCTTGCATTGATCCTCTGTAGGAGTGAGCCTGCTCGCGATGAGGACGACGCGGTTTTTCAGGTACAGCGCGTCATCGTTCATCGCGAGCAGGCTCACTCCTACAGGGGCGGTGTTTCGCAGAGGTTTTTTCGGCGTGACGATGTCCCGCCACTCATGTGATGCTTGCACCTTTCAGCCAAGGCCACGCCTCACCCATGATACTTGCATCCGCCACTTCCCCCCGCATCATCCACATCGCCGCCGCCCTGTTGATCGGCCCCGACGGTCGCACGCTGCTGGTGCGCAAACGTGGCACTGAAGCTTTCATGCAACCGGGCGGCAAGATCGAAGCCCATGAACAACCGGTTCACGCCCTGGTGCGTGAGCTGGAAGAAGAATTGGGATTGGCCATCGATCCGGCGCACGCCACTTATCTGGGGCAGTTCTCGGCACCGGCCGCCAATGAGCCAGGTTTTGTCGTACAGGCCGAACTCTTTCAGCTGACCATCGATTCAGACGTATCGCCTGCGGCGGAAATCGAAGAGGTGCGCTGGATCGACCCCGCCACCGACGGCGATGTGACGCTGGCGCCATTGACACGCGACCTGATCCTGCCGTTTTATCGAGCCTCGCTGAGCGCAATCGCCTGATCATTCACGCCAAGGAACCGCCATGATCCCGCTTCAAGACTTGCTGATCTTCGCCGCTGCCGCGTTGCTGATGGTACTGACGCCGGGACCGAACATGATCTACCTGATCTCTCGTTCGATCTGCCAGGGGCGCAAGGCCGGAGTGACTTCGTTGCTCGGTGTGGTGGCGGGATTTTTTGTGCACCTGTTCGCTGCGGCAGCGGGATTGACGGCGGTGTTCCTCGCGGTGCCGATGGCTTATGAAGTGTTGAAGTGGGCCGGCGCGCTGTACCTGGTGTGGCTGGCCTGGCAGGCGGTAAAACCGGGCGCGCGTTCGCCGTTCGAGGCACAGCAGTTGCCGCCGGATTCCTCGCGCAAACTGATCACCATGGGCTTTTTGACCAGTGCCCTGAACCCGAAAATTGCGGTGTTTTACCTCTCGGTGTTTCCGCAATTCATCACCCCTGAGCACGGTTCGGTGTTCAACCAAAGCATCATCCTCGGCCTGACCCAGATCAGCGTCAGTTTCAGCGTCAACCTGCTGATCGCGGTGTTCGCCGCCGGCATCGCGTCGTGGTTCGTCAACAACCCGACCTGGCTGGCGGTGCAGCGTTACTTCATGGGGTTTGTGTTGGCGGCGCTGGCCGTACGGCTGATGCTTGAGCAACGACGGACGGCGTGAACATGTGGATTGAACGGCTTGATGCCAGCCATGCCCTGGACTATCGGGCGTTGATGCTCGAAGCCTACGACCTGCATCCCCAGGCGTTTACCTCCACCGTGCGCGAACGCGCCACGATGCCGCTGAGCTGGTGGGAATCGCGCCTGAGCAACAAACTCGATGTGGTGTTCGGGGCGTTTGAGGAGGGTAAGTTGGCGGGCATCGTCGGCCTTGCTTTCGATCCTCGGGAAAAGGCCCGGCACAAGGCGACGCTGTTTGGCATGTACGTGTCCAGTCAGGTCCGCCAGCGCGGGCTCGGTTATCAACTGGTGCAGGCGGCGTTGGCCGAAGCGCAAACCCACCCGGGCTTGAGGCTGATTCAACTGACCGTTACCGCCGGCAATGACGCGGCGTTCAACCTGTACCAGCGTTGCGGCTTCATCCAGTTCGGCCTTGAACCGCTGGCGGTGCGGGTGGGCGAGGATTACTTCGACAAGATTCATATGTGGCGCGAGATCTGAACCCACCACGATCCATATGCGACGCGAAATCCGAATACACCACGATCCCCTGTAGGAGCCGGCTTGCTGGCGATTGCGGTGGATCAGTCAATATCAATGGCGCCAGATACACCGCCATCGCCAGCAAGCCGGCTCCTACAAGTCCGTGTTGTGCTAGCGGACGGCGCTGACCCCGTCCAAGGTCGAGAACGACGTATCTTTTGCCGTCAGCAGGAAGTCGCGCATATACGGCGCATCCAGCATGTCCGCACGAACCGCCGCGTACAACGTCGCAAACAATCCCTTCTCGCCCAGCCGCTTGGCCTTCACGTAGCCCCGTGAACTGTATTCATGCAGCGCCCAGTGCGGCATGCCGCACACGCCACGACCGCTGGCGACCAACTGCATCATCATCACCGTCAGTTCCGAGGTGCGGACCTGGGCCGGTTCGATGTCGGCCGGCTCCAGGAAGCGGGTGAAGATGTCCAGCCGGTCACGTTCCACCGGGTAAGTGATCAGGGTTTCCGTGAGCAAATCCTCCGGAACGATGTACGCCTTGTTCGCCAAACGGTGCTGATTGGCGACCGCGAGCATGGCTTCATAAGTGAACAACGGCACATACGTGATCCCGGCCAGTTCCAGCGGATCGGAGGTCACCACCAGATCCAGATCTCCACGGGCCAACGCCGGCAGCGGTGCGAAAGAAAAGCCCGAGGCCAGGTCCAACTCGACTTCCGGCCAGGCATCGCGGAACTGGTCGATGGTCGGCATCAGCCACTGAAAGCAACTGTGGCACTCGATTGCCATGTGCAAGCGCCCGGCGGTGCCACCGGCCAACCGCGCGATATCACGCTCGGCACCGCGCAGCAGCGGCAGGGTGGCGTCGGCCAGTTGCAGCAGGCGCAAACCGGCACTGGTGAAGCGCACCGGTTTGGTCTTGCGCACGAACAGCGGCATGCCCATGCGCTCTTCCAGCTCCTTGAACTGGTGGGACAGCGCCGACTGCGTCAGGTGCAGGCGGTCGGCGGCATCGACCAGGCTATCGGCTTCGCGCAAGGCGTGCAGGGTCTTCAAGTGACGGATTTCAAGCACCGGAGGGCTCCATGAGGAAAACTTGTGATCAACACGAAAAGGTTGAGTTTGTCTCATGTTGGGTTGGCTGTCGACAATAGCGCCATCTTTTACAAGGAGAAACTCACCATGGCTCTGGCCCACACACTTGGTTTTCCACGCATCGGCGCTGACCGCGAACTGAAAAAAGCCCTCGAATCCTACTGGAAGGGCGATCTCGATCAGGAAGCGCTGAAGAGCGTCGGTCGCCAACTGCGCGCCACCCACTGGCAATTACAGAAAGACGCCGGCATCGATCTGCTGCCGGTCGGCGACTTCGCCTGGTACGACCAGGTCCTGACGCATTCCCTGACCTTCGGTGTGATCCCGGAACGTTTCGACAGCGCCAAGAATGCCAGGGGCCTGCCGACCCTCGACACGCTGTTCGCCATGGCGCGTGGTGCCACCACCACTTGCTGCGGTGGCGAACACAGCAAAGCGCAATACGCCCAGGAACTGACCAAGTGGTTCGACACCAACTACCACTACCTTGTCCCGGAATTCAGCGCTGACCAGCAGTTCAAGCTGAGCTGGGAACAGCTGTTCGACGAAGTCGACGAAGCCAAGGCCCTCGGCCACAACGTCAAACCGGTGATCATCGGCCCGCTGACTTATCTGTGGCTGGGCAAGGCCAAAGGCAACGACTTCGACAAGCTCGACCTGCTGGAGCGCCTGCTGCCGATCTACGGTGAAATCCTCGGCCGCCTCGCCGCACAAGGTGTGGAGTGGGTGCAGATCGACGAACCGATCCTGACCCTCGATCTGCCGCAAGAATGGAAAAACGCCTTCGAACGCGCCTATCACATCCTCCAGTATTCGCCGCTGAAAAAGCTGGTGGCGACCTACTTCAGCGGCCTACAAGACAACCTCGGCCTGGCCGTCGGCTTGCCCGTACAAGGCTTGCACATCGATGCGGTGCGCGCCCCCGACCAACTGCTGCACGTGCTCGATCGTCTGCCGACCTACAAGATTCTTTCGGTGGGCCTGGTCAACGGCCGCAACGTCTGGCGCTGCGAACTGGAACCGGTGCTCGCACAACTGCAATTGGCCCAGGAGCGTTTCGGCGACAACCTGTGGGTCAGCAGTTCCTGCTCGCTGCTGCACAGCCCGGTAGACCTGGAGCGCGAAGATAAACTCGATCCGGAACTGAAAAGCTGGCTGGCGTTTGCGGTGCAGAAGTGTGGCGAAATCGCCGTGCTGCGCGACGCGCTCAACGATCCGCAATCGCCCAAAGTGCAAACCGCGCTGGCGCAAAGCCGGGCGATTCAGGCCAGTCGTGCCGAGTCGCCGCGTATTCACAAAGCGGAAGTACAAGCCCGCATCAATGCCATCAGTGCAGCGGACAGCCAACGCCAATCGCCGTTCGCCAAACGCATCGAGCAACAACGTGCACGCTTGAAACTGCCGGCATTCCCGACCACCACCATCGGCTCGTTCCCGCAGACCGGTTCGATCCGTCTGGCGCGACAGGCCTACAAGCAAGGCAAGCTGTCAGCCAACGACTACACCGACGCCATGCACCACGAAATTCGCCACGCCGTGCAAGTCCAGGAACGTCTGGGGCTGGATGTGCTGGTACACGGTGAAGCCGAACGCAACGACATGGTCGAGTACTTCGCCGAGCAGTTGGACGGTTACCTGTTCACCCGTTTCGGCTGGGTCCAGAGCTACGGCTCGCGCTGCGTGAAACCGGCAGTCATCTATGGCGACCTGAGCCGGCCGAAAGCCATGACGGTCGACTGGATCAGCTACGCGCAGAGCCAGACCGACAAGGTCATGAAAGGCATGCTCACCGGTCCCGTGACCATGCTGATGTGGTCGTTCCCGCGTGAAGACGTTTCGCGCAAAGTCCAGGCGCAGCAGTTGGCGTTGGCCCTGCGTGACGAAGTGGTCGATCTGGAAAGCGCCGGCATCAAGATCGTGCAGATCGACGAAGCCGCGTTCCGCGAAGGCTTGCCGCTGCGTCGGGCGCAATGGCAGGAATACCTCGATTGGGCAGTGGAAGCGTTCCGCTTGAGCGCCTCCGGTGTGCGCGATGAAACCCAGATCCACACGCACATGTGCTACAGCGAATTCAATGATGTGATCAAGGCGATTGCCGACATGGATGCCGATGTGATCACCATCGAAACCTCGCGTTCGGACATGGAATTGCTGGAAGCCTTCGAAGCGTTCGACTACCCGAATGACATCGGTCCGGGCGTCTACGACATTCACTCGCCACGGGTGCCGGACACGGCCGAGATGGTCAAGTTGATGAGCAAGGCCGTGAAGCGCATTCCGGCAGAACGGTTGTGGGTGAACCCGGATTGCGGTTTGAAGACCCGGGCGTGGCCTGAAACTGAAGCGGCATTGGTGAACATGGTGGCGGCGGCGCGGCAGTTGCGCAGTCAGCTGGCCTAAAGTCCTGAGGCGCCTGTTCTGGCGCCTTCGCGAGCAAGCCCGCTCCCACAGTTGACCGCGTTCTTACAATTGGAATGCGATCGAATGTGGGAGCGGGCTTGCTCGCGAAGCAGGCGACGCGGTCTTGAAAAATGACCGTTCAGCACTCTTCATCAAACTGTCACGTAACTGTGGCAGCGCGCTTCAACAAACTTCATCAGACTCGCGCTCTACTGGGGTTCTGCGTTTCGGTGTTTTTCATGCGTGCACGATTTTTATCAACGGCGGCCTTCCTGGCCGCGTTGTTCTTTGGCCTTCCGTCCTTTGCGGCGTCTCGATGCGATGTCAATGTTCCGACCGAACGGGTCGATCTGGCGCAGGTGAGCCTGGCGTACCAGAGCATCGGCCGCGCCTCCGATCCGGCGTTGCTGCTGGTGATGGGCCTGGGCGGGCAGTTGATTCACTGGCCGGACGAGGTGGTGGTTGCGCTGTGTCAGCAGGGTTTTCGGGTGATTCGGTATGACAATCGCGATGTCGGCCTGTCCACCTGGCGGCAATCGCCTGCCGACGCCAACCTGACCTTCGAAGTGCTGCGCTACAAACTCGGCTTGCCGGTATCGGCGCCGTATTCCCTGACCGACATGGCCGACGATGCGCTGGGCTTGATGGATGCCTTGCACGTCGAGCAATTCCACGTGCTGGGCGCGAGCATGGGCGGGATGATCGCCCAGCACATGGCGGCCATGGCGCCGCAGCGGGTCGAGAGCCTGACGCTGATCATGACCAGTTCCGGTGCCGAAGGCTTGCCGGCGCCGAACGCGGCACTGGTGCAGCTGCTTTCGCGGCGTGGCGCGCCGAATCGTGAGGTGGCGCTGGAGCAGCAGGCTGATTTGTTGGCGGCGCTGGGTAGCCCGTCGGTGAGTGATGATCGGCAGGCGCTGTTGCATCAGGCGGCGCTGTCCTATGACCGTGCGTTTAACCCCGAGGGTGTGAAGCGTCAGATCATGGCGATCCTCGCGGAGCCGAGCCGGGTGGCACTGCTCAATCAACTGCGGGTGCCGACGCTGGTGGTTCATGGCACTGCCGATCCGCTGTTGCCGGTGATGCATGGCGTGCACCTGGCGGCGCATATTCGTGGCAGCCAGTTGAAGCTGATTCCGGGGCTGGCCCATCGTTTTCAGGAGGCCTTCAAAGCGCCATTGCTCGCGGCGGTGCTGCCCTATTTGCAGGCCCACCGCGAGGACACTTCGCACTGGGCGCAGATCGATCCGGTGGCCGAACACAACCTCCTGTAACCCCCAACCGCGTAGGAGCGAGCGGTACGGCGATCCGACTTGCCCGCGAAGGCGGCCTCGACAACGATGCAGGATTTGAAGGCCCCATCGCCAGCAAGCCGGCTCCTACAGACCGGGTTGACACACCTGACCTTGTAGGAGCTGGCTTGCCAGCGATGACGGCCTGACAGCCAACCAATTTCTGGCTGATGTACTCAGACCCACAGGTGTATCGTTCAACTTTTCCGGCCCGTATCCAGCCCGCGAGGTGAGTGATGAGTACCCCCCTGAAAATCGATTTCGTCAGCGACGTGTCCTGCCCCTGGTGCGTCGTCGGTCTGTACGGCCTGACCCAGGCCCTGGATCTGCTGGGCGATGAAGTCCAGGCCGAGATCCGTTTCCAGCCGTTCGAGCTGAACCCGAAGATGGGCCCGGACGGGCAGAACATCACCGAACACATCACCGAGAAATACGGCTCGACCCCCGAGCAGTCGCAGAAGAACCGCGAAGTGATCCGTGCGCGTGGCGCCGAAGTCGGTTTCGCCTTTCGCACCGACGGCAACAGCCGCATCTACAACACCTTCGATGCGCATCGCTTGCTGTACTGGGCGGGGCTGGAAGGGTTGCAGTTCAATCTGAAAGAGGCGTTGTTCAAAGCGTATTTCACGGAGGGCGGCAATCCGTCCGACCACGCTCAGTTGGCGCAGATCGCGCAAAGTGTTGGCCTGGACCGGCAGCGGGCCGAGGCGATCCTGGCCTCGGACGAGTTCGCCAAAGAGGTGCGTGAGGAGGAGCAGTTGTGGCTGTCGCGGGGGGTGAGTTCGGTGCCGACGGTGGTGTTCAACGGGCAATACGCAGTCAGCGGCGGGCAACCGGTGGAGACATTTGTCGGGGCTATCCGGCAGATCATGAGTGAAGTGAAGGGCGGAAAGGTCAGTTGATCGGCGCCAGTTGAAAACAAATATATCAATGTGCCACTATTGTTTCAGCCGTTGCTGCCGACATAAACAGCAACGTTTTCATTCATAGGGACATGATCCATGACTTTTCATGCTTTTCGCACTTGGGCGGCGCTGACACTGCTTGCCTGCCTGACCCTCACCGGCTGCGCCCACGTTCAACCGCCAGTTCCGCTGGATAAACAATTCTGGGATGCCAAAGAGCCGACCATCGGCGTGGCCATCACTGTGGTGCCGGCGCCGGTGCTGGCGCTGACCGGTCAACAGGGGATGCTCGATTACGCAATCAACCGGGGCGTGAACAGCAAACTCAGCGACAACGTCGAAAAATGGCAAGTGCGCGATTTGAACACGTTGCCGGATGTCATCGTCGCCAAGTTGCAGGCCAAGGGCTACAAGGTCAAGCGGATCAACGAGCCGGTTGACCTGAATGCCTATAAGGAAACCAGTTTCCGTGAAGGATATGTGGGCCGTGACCTCACGCCGGTCAAGGGCGCTTATGGCGTCGATCGTCTGTTGCTGGTGAATGTCTTCGCCACCGGCGCTACCCGCAGTTACTACGGATTTGTGCCGACCAGCGTTCCGATGGCGCAGGTGAGCGGGCAGGGCATGGTGGTCGACCTGGCCGACAACAAACTGCTGTGGTTCAAACCTTTCACTGCGGTGCAAGCGGCCCAGGGTGAGTGGGATGAACCGACCTACACCAACCTGTCCAACGCCTTCTACCAGGCCATGGACAATAGCCGTCAGCAAATGATCACGCCGTTCGAGCAATGAAGCGCCCTATCATTGTGGCCAGTGCGCTGGCCCTGCTGATGCTGGCCGGTTGCGCGCAGAAACCGGCGCCCGAGGCCGGTTTCAAGTCGCAGAGTGCTGCGTCCTACGTCCAGGCTCATGGGCTGAAAGTGGACATGCAGTTGCCGCAGGCGTTTGTCGGTGCGAGCACGGTGATTGACGCCAAGGCGGCGCAGGAGGCTGCGGAGTCGAGTCATAACCTGGTGGCGAGTTCCGGCAACACGGCCGGGTTGGCCGGTCTGCTGGTGGCGAGCCTGATCAACACCCAAATGGGCAGTGGCAGCTTGCAGCGCGATGCGGAAAAGGTTGCGCTCAAGGATTCACGTCCAATGGCCGACCTGCTCGCCGGCGTGCCGTTGCAGGAACGTCTGCAACAGCGTTATCAACAGGCGTCGCAAACGGCAGGACTGAAGCAGGGCGAAGGGCAAGTCACCGGGCGGCTGGTGATCGAACCCAAACTGATGCTCACCCCCGATCGCGGCAGTTTTGTGCTGATCAATCAGGTGCAGGTTCAGGACATTGCCGGGATGGCGCTGTACCGCATGCGCATCGAAGTGGCCAGTCAGCCGATACGCCGTTGCGGCAAGCAATGCATCGACGACGGCAGCCTGGATCTGGCGAAGGTCACCGCTGTGCTCGACGAATGCATCGATGAATCCATGCGCGTGCTGGCCACCGACCTGATGCTGCCGGCTCCCCCGGAAGCGGCCCAGGAAACCTTGCGGTATGTGCTGGATGGTCAGCGCGTGGTCGAGCGCGGTTACCAACTGGCCAACAACGGCAATTACTGGCGTTACCGTAACCTCTACGGCGCGGTGAAATCAGTCCCGGTGCCGTTCGAAGATGCGCTGACGCAAGCGCAGTTGCAGAAGGTTTATGCGCACTAGCTTCGCAGGTCATGCCCGCACTGCTCGTGGGCATGAAAGTCAGCGCACAATCTTGTCCACATGAATCCCCAGCTTCTTCAACCGATACCAGAAGCTGCGTTCGGAAATCCCGATCAACTGCGCCGCGGCTGCCTGCACGCCGTTGCTCTGTGCCAGCGCCGCCAGAATGTAGGTTTTTTCCACCTCGGCCAGCGCCGCTTCCAGGTCTGCCGGTACGCTGCCCTCAGCGATCAACGTGCCGCCGTCGGCGGAGCTTGAAGCGAACAGGTACGCCGGCAGGTCTTCCTCTTCAATCACCGCGCCCGAGGCGACAATGGTCGCCCGCTCCACGCAGTTTTGCAGTTCGCGAATATTCCCCGGCCACGAATACCTGGCCATGGCCTGCAACGCCTGCGGGCTGAAACTGCTGAAACGTTTGCCGGCCGCAGCCCCCAGCGTGTGGGCGAAATGCCGGGCCAGCGGCGCAATGTCTTCAACCCGTTCGCGCAGGGCCGGCAGCGGAATCGGGAAGACGTTGAGGCGGTAGTAAAGGTCTTCGCGAAACTCCTTGTTGGCCACCGCGTCCAGCAGGTTTTTGTTGGTCGCCGCGATCACCCGTACATCGACCTTTCGCTCGCGGGGATCGCCCACCGGTTCGATCACTCGTTCCTGTAAGGCCCGAAGGATTTTTGCCTGCAAGGCCAGCGGCATTTCGCCGATTTCATCGAGAAACAGCGTGCCCTTGTCAGCCTGCTGGAAGCGTCCGACGCGATCCGCCACCGCGCCGGTAAACGCGCCTTTGCGGTGGCCGAACATTTCGCTTTCCAGCAGCCCTTCGGGGATTGCCGCGCAGTTCACCGCGACAAAAGGCTTGTCGGCGCGATTGCCGTGGGTGTGGATCGCCCGGGCGACCATTTCCTTGCCGGTGCCGCTTTCGCCGGTCAACAGAATGGTCGCGTTGCTTTCGCGCACCGAGTCGATGGCGTGCAGCACCCGTCGAAAGCTTGGGCTGTCGCCGATCAGGCTGTCGATCTGCCGGTGTTCGTCGAGCTCGGCGCGCATGCGCTGGTTGTCTTTGAGAATGTCGCGAAATTGCAGGGCCTTGTTGACGGTGATGTCCAGCTCATCAATGTCGAACGGCTTGGCGATGTAGTCGAAGGCGCCGTTGCGCATCGACTGCACGGCGTTTTTCACCGTGCTGTAGGCGGTCATGACGATCACCGGTAGCTGCGGAAAACGGCTTTTGATTTCTGCCAGCAGTTGCGGGCCGTCCATGCCGGGCATGCGCCAGTCGCTGATCACCAGGTCGATGTCTTCGCACTCCAGCACCTTGAGCGCGTGCAGGCCGTTGCCGGCGGTGAACACCACAATGCCGTTCTGACTGAGCGCCGAGGCCAGCAGGTCGCAGAGCTTGGGCTCGTCGTCGACCACCAGTACGTTATGTGTCATCGCTGCCCTCGTCGAAGTCTTCACCGTTGGCCGGAATGTACAGGGTGAATGTGGCCCCGGCATCTTTTTCACTGACGCATTCGATGCGCCCGTCATGACTCTCCATGATCGAGAACACCTTGGCCAGACCCAGCCCGGTGCCCGAGGCCTTGGTGGTGACGAACGGTGTAAAGATCCGTTCGAGCATGTCCGGTTCAATGCCTTGGCCGGTGTCGCTGATGCTGATCACCGTGTAGTGTCGGTCGCTGCTGATGCCCAGGGTCAGTCGCCCGCCGTCGGGCATGGCGTCGATGGCGTTGACGATCAGGTTCAGGCCGGCCTGCTTGATTTGCCGCGCGTCGGCGTAAAGCGTCGCGGTGGGCGATTGATCATCGATTTGCACATCGATGTTGTGGCTGGCCAGCTCCGGCGCACAGAAGCCGACCAGCTCATCCACCAGCGGGCGCGCCAGTTGGGTCGAGCGCATCGGTGCGCTGGGTTTGGCGAAGTCGAGGAAGTCGGTGATCAGGTCGTTGATCCGGCTGACTTCGCTGACCACGTACTCCAGATGACGCTTGTCGGTCTCGGGCAAATCGGCGCGCCGGTGCAGCAGTTGCGTGGCGGTTTTGATGATGCCCAGCGGGTTGCGGATTTCATGGGCCAGGCCCATCGCCACTTCGCCCAGCGCATGCAGGCGGTCACGCCGACGCAGTTGCGATTCCAGATGCTGCAACTCGCCGAGGCGTTCGCTCATGTGGTTGAAGGTGCTGCTCAGTTCCGCCAGTTCGTCGCCGCCGGTGACCGGCAGGCGTTGGCGATAATCCCCGGCGATCACCGCTTGTACGCCTTTGGATAGCCCGCGCAACGGCTTGGTCAGGCGCTGCGAAACCAGCCAGCCGACCGCCAGGGACGCCGCCGAGCTGAGCAGGAAAATCAGGATGAACAGGTTGCTCTGATTGACCAGCCCGACCAGGCTGGTGTGACGCAGCAGGCCGCTGAAAATCACCCCTTGCAGCTCGCCGTTTTCGTTGAGGATCGGCCGGTAGATGCCGCTGTAGCGGTTGGTGAATTGTTCGATTGGCTGTTTGGTGCTGCGCAGGATCTGTTCGATTTTTTCCGGTACGGCCGCCGGGTGGTCCTCGAAGCGCTGGGTGGAAAAAATCTCCGAGAAGTCATTGGCCTTGGCCAGATACAGACGCAGGTCCAGCGAGTGCACGTCGGCCACGCTGGTGAGGAAACTGTTGTCGAGGTAGGTGGCAATCACCAGTTTGTACTCGACGCCGTCCTGATCCGTTTCGAAGGTCGAGACCACCGTGCCGGTCGCCACGCCACCGACTTGCAGGGTTTGCAGCACCGCCTTGGGCGCGGTGCTGATCTGGCGGACGATGTCGTCGGCGGCGGTGCTGAACACCACTTTGTGATCGCTGGCGCGCACCAGCGCCACGACGTCGATGCCCATGGAGTCGGCGATGTCGGTGGTCAGTTTGTCGTGTTTGTTCGCCAGCCGATCGGTGGGCGGGCGCGTGTAACGCAGGAACAGCTGCGCGCCCCGGGCGTTGTCGCGCAGGATCTCGCTGATCTCGTCCTCGACGATCTTGGTCGATTCCTGCAGCCAGATGCGTACGTTGCTGTCGAAAATCTGCGACAGCGTGGTGGCCGCCAGTTCGGCGGCGATCATCGTCGGAATGACGCTGACCAGCCAGAACGCCAGCACCAGTTTGCGCTGCAGGCTCCAGCCAGAGAGGGCGAAAGGTCGAGCGTTGGTGCGTGAGTCTTTGGTCATTGTGCTTCGCTTATTGCTGCTCGCTGATCGCGGCTGCCATGGCAGGGTCGGAACGGTCCGGTCGGATAAACAGTTTCACCACGCGCAACAGGCTATCGAGCAAGCGGTTGCGATGGCGGAAAAACACGGTGTTGCCGGTAAACGAGCAACCCAGGCGCAGCTTACTGGCATAACCGGCCTGGCCGCACGCGTAGATCGGGATGCCGTGCTCAATACAGTAGTCGACATTGGCCAGCCAGCTGCGCACGTAGAGATTGTGTTCACGGGTCCGGGCCAGGTCGTGGGCGAAGAACTTGTCGACCAGTCGCAGTTCGTCGAACAGCACAAGGTTGAACGCCACCAACTCTTCGCCGACCCAATACAACACGCACGCGGCACGTTCATCGAGGTGTTCCAGGACCTGGCGGAAGTAGCCGGGCGGCAGGCGTTCGAAGGTCAGGTCGCTGCGGCTCAGCGTGGCCTCGTAAAGCGCCATCATGCGCGGCAGCAGGTCATCGACCGAGCGCCGCCATTCGATGCGCGGCCCCTGGCCACGCAGGGTGCGGCGCAGGTCTTTGCGGGTGGATTTGCCGAGCGTGCCGAGGTAGGCGTCCACCGAGCCAAAACGGATCGGCAGCTCGGCGCTGGGCAGGCCGGGCATGCTTTGCAGACCCGCGTCCTGACACACCTGCAACCATTGCGGGTCGCGGTGAGAGGCATCCTTGACGGCCAGCAAACCGACCCCGGCCTGATCGGCGTCGTGGCGCGCCAGCCGTAATAATTGCTGAAGCAGGTCCACGCGCCGGGCCGCGTCGATGTGCGGTGCGGTCCCGACATGGCACTGCTCGGCCACCGGTGAACCGAGGGCATACAGGCGCACATCGAACAGCCCCGGCCACACGCGGCGCAGGCGTTCGCTGATGCGTTTGCCCAGCCCCTGAACCGTGGTGTCCAGCGAGTAAGCGGTGGTGAACGCCACGGCCGCCGCGATCAGTACCTCGTCTTCGTACAGCGCCAGATAGCGCCATTGAAAGTCTGCGATGTCGGCCCGCTCAACCGCCCGGTAGTAATTCCAATCTTCCAGCTCGGCAGGGAAACAGGCATTCCAGGCATCGCGGTCGATGGCCTCGATCGTCGAAAAGGCAAGGGCTGTGATCACATCGTTTCCTTAAAAATTGCCTGCATTGCGGCTACCACCTGATCCCTGTAGGAGCGAGACCGGCTTGCCGGCGATGCACTTAAGAGCGCCGCGTTTAACCTGCAACCCCGCGTTATCGTTAACGACCATCGCGAGCGGGCTCGCTCCTACAGGGGGGGCACGCGCAGGTACCTCAACGTGTTCAGGCCAGTTGCCGATAGTCCTGGCGCATGGGTTTGGGGGCGCAGCGCTGTTGAATGAAACGTTGCCGGATGAAGTCCGCGCTCAGCTCCACCACGCGGCGGTATTGCAGGTCGACGGTGATCATGTGGTAGCAGTCGTCGAGCAGCACCTTCACCACCGGACCGCCGAGTTTGCGTTCCACATAATCGGCGTTCCAGCGGCTGGTGATGTCGTCTTCGCGCGAGTGCAGCACCAGCGTTTGCGTGGTGATCTGCGGCATGCGTTTTTTCACCGCCGCCACCAGTCGATGCAGTTCCCGGACACTGACCCCGGACATGGTCAGCAGCCCGGCATTGCTGCTCTCGCCAGCCTTCATCTGCCGCTCGACGATCGCTCGCAAGCGTTCGTCCTTGATGCCGAAAGGTGATTTTTCGTTGAAGCGGCACAGGTGCACGCCAAACGGAATCGCCATCAGCAACGGCGTGAGCACGGCGACTTTGGGCATGTTCCAGCCGTCGTAGCGCAGGGTCGTCGAATACAGCAACAAGCCTTCGATCTGCCCCGGATGCTCGGCGGCGAGGTACATCGACAGCACCGCGCCCATCGACAAACCGCCGACGAACACGTGCTCGTGTTTGCGCCGCACACCGATGAAGGTATTGCGTGCGCTCTCGTACCAGTCACGCCAACCGGTGGCTTGCAGGTCGGCGTTGTCTCCGCAGTGCCCGGCCAGCGTCGGCACGTACACCGTGCAACCCGCCTTGGCCAGGCCGATGGCGACCCGACGCAACTCGGTCGGGGTGCCGGTGAGGCCATGGATCAACAACACCGCGACCTCCCCGCTGCCGAGAACGAAACCGGCGCTGCCTTCGCCCATGTCGATCTCTTGCTCGTTCATCGTGTCATCGCCCGATGCAGCAAGCGGTCGAGCAGGGCGATGCCCAAATCGATTTCCGGATAGCTGATTTCCAGCGACGGCGCGAGGGTGATGACGTTCTTGTAGTAACCGCCCACATCGAGAATCAGGCCCAGGCGTTTGCCGTCGATTTCGATGTCGCCCTTCATGCCTTCTTCGACCATGAAATCGAGCGTGGCCTTGTCCGGCGTGAAACCGTCCGGGCCACAGATTTCGCAGCGCAGCGCCAGGCCCAGGCCGTCGACGTCGCCGATGATCGGGTAGCGTTTCTGCAAGTCTTTCAAGCCTTCGAGGAAGTACTTGCCCTTGTTCATGACCATCGCGCCGTAGTCGACTTCGCTGGTCATCTTGAACATTTCCAGGCCCACCGCCGTGCCCAACGGGTTGGAGGCGAACGTCGAGTGGGTCGAGCCTGGCGGGAAGATTTTCGGGTTGATCAGCTCTTCTTTTGCCCAGATGCCGCCCAGCGGGTTGAGGCCGTTGGTCAGCGCTTTGCCGAAGACGATGACGTCGGGTTTGACGTCGAAGTGCTCGATCGACCACAGCTTGCCGGTGCGATAGAAGCCCATCTGGATTTCGTCGACCACCATCAGAATGCCGTGCTGGTCCAGCACATGCTTGAGTTCACTGTAGAAGTTCATCGGCGGAATCACGTAGCCGCCGGTGCCCTGGATCGGCTCGACGTAGAACGCGGCGTATTCGCTCTGGCCGACTTTCGGGTCCCAGACGCCGTTGTATTCGGTCTCGAACAGGCGGGCGAATTGCTGCACGCAATGGCTGCCATATTCTTCCTTGGTCATGCCTTTCGGGCCACGGAAGTGGTACGGGAACGGGATGAAATTGGCGCGCTCGCCGAAGTGGCCGTAGCGGCGGCGATAGCGGTAGCTGGAGGTGATCGACGACGCGCCGAGTGTGCGCCCGTGGTAACCGCCCTCGAACGCGAACATCAGGCTCTTGCCGTTGGTGGCGTTACGCACGACTTTCAGCGAGTCCTCGATGGACTGCGAGCCGCCGACGTTGAAGTGCACGCGACCGTCGAGGCCGAATTTTTTCTTCGCGTCGACCGCGATCATTTCCGAGAGCTCGATCTTGCCTTTGTGCAGGTACTGGCTGGCGATCTGCGGCAGGGTATCGATCTGCTGTTTCAGCGCATTGTTCAGGCGCGGGTTGGCGTAACCGAAGTTGACCGCCGAGTACCACATTTGCAAATCGAGGTAGGCCTGGTCTTCGGTGTCCCAGACGTAGGAGCCTTCGCATCGGCTGAAGATACGCGGCGGGTCGATGTAGTGAACGGTGTCGCCGTAGGAGCAGTATTTGGCTTCTTTATCCAGGAGGATCTGGTCTTCTGCGGTGGCGATTCGAATATCAGACATGGTGGAGGAGTTCCTGATTTTCTGCGTTGAAGGTTTCTACGTTGAAAGAGGTGGCATTGGCGGCGTTGGCGCTTGGCAGCAAGGCCAGCAGCGCAGGCAGTTCGGCGAAGCTGTCAAAGCGTGCGTAAGCGATGCCGTTGCGCTCGCAGTGCTCGGCCAGGCGATCCTTGGCGAACACGAAATCGGCGGTGGCGGCCACGCACATGTCGGACTGGCCGTCGCCGATTACCAGCACCCGTTTGGCGCTGGGGGTGGACTTGCATTTGCAGTTGCCGGAGGCGGCGCGGCAGGCGTCGCTGGCATGAGGGAAGTCGATGCGCCAACTGTCGTGATCGAGCTGGCGCAGGCGATTGGCGAGGATCGGCAAGAGGCTGACGTAGTTGCGCGCCAGGATCCGTGCGATGCCTTGCTCGATGCCGTCGCTGACCACTTCGAGGGAGGCGCCGAGGCCGATCACGTGGTCGACGAAGTCGGGGAAGTCCGGGTCGATCTCGACCGTGTCGAAGAACCCGAGCAGCTCGGACGGTGTGGCCTTGACCAGCGAGAGCTGGCGGCTGAGGCATTCACGGGAACCGATGTCGCCCGCCCGCCACTCGTTTTCAATCGCTTCCCAGCTCGGGTCGGCGAACCGTTGGAGGATGCTGTCGATCACGTCGGTGCGGGTGATGGTCCCGTCGAAATCACACACGATATGCCAGTCAATCATCTGCGTTACCTATCTTGTAAAAAGTGTGCGCCGGGTGTGCTGTCTGCGCTGCACAGGGGGTAGAGCAGGGACTGTGCCAACCGGGTTTGGCCCAGCGGGGGCGGGGTTCTGGCGTGTGTTCGTGTCTTCGAAGCTACAATTTTTGTAGGTCGCTACAAACAACATGAGTGCTTGCGCCGGGAGCGCGATCCGGGGATTGATGCGCGCATGTCCCGTTCAAGGAATTGCCTCATGTCGAGGATTACTGTTGCTCTATTCGCCGCGCTGACGTGCCTTTCGGCCAACGTTTCAGCAGACGGCATCACCGGCGAAGCAGGGGTTGGCCTCAGCTATCAGCCGCACGACCCAACCGGCAGCCGTTACGAAACCCGGCCCGTGCCGTACCTCGATCTGGACTGGGGCGATGTCAGCCTGAGCACCGATGACGGGCTGACCTGGGACGCGTTCAACGCAAGTGGCTTAAGCGCCGGGCCGTTCCTGAATTACCTGCCGGGACGGACCTCCAACGGCGAGCTGCAAGGCTTGCGCGATGTGCCGGACATGGGCGAAGTGGGCGGGTTTGTGCAGTACGCGCCGGCCGACTTTTGGCGGGTATTTGCTTCGGTTGGCCAGGCGGTTGGCGGGCGAGGCGGGCAGGGCGGGGTATTGGGACGGCTGGGTGGGGAGGTGGGTTATCCACTGGGTGGCGGGGTGATCGGTAGCTCAAACCTGACCGCGCATTTTGCCGATGCCCGGCAGACTCAGACGTTCTTCGGCGTCAGCGCCGACGAGTCTCAAGCCTCGGGGATCCGCCCGTACAATGCCGGTGGTGGCTTGCAGAACGTGGCGCTGACCCAGAGCTTCGAATTTCCCCTGGCGCCGCAATGGTCACTGCTGACGAGCGCGAGCTGGATTCACCTGACGGGGGCGGCGGCGGATAGCAGCATTGTCAAAGCGGTCGGGGATACCCATCAGGGTGGAGTGCAGGCGGCGGTGGCTTACAAGTTTGAATAGAAAGGTTCATTGGCTGGTCTGACGCCATCGCGAGCAGGCTCGCTCCCACAGGGGGATGCGGTCAAAATGTGGGAGCGAGCCTGCTCGCGATGGGGCCCTTGAGATCACAGAACTCTAGGTTTCTTCACCTTCGGCCAGCAACGCAATCCCCCCCATGATCACCGCCACACCCACCCAGTGCAGCACGCTGATCTGCTCGCCCAAGCCCAGCCAAGACCCAAGCAAAACCCCGACGAACACCAGCGAACTCAACGGAAACGCCAGCGACAGGCTGCTGCGTCGCAATATCAGCATCCACACGAAAAACGCCCCGATGTAACAGGCAATCGCCAGCCACACCCCGGGATTCACAGCCACTGCCATCAGCCATTGCAGGTTGAAATCCATCTGCCCCAGTTGATCGCCACCGACCTTCGTGGCGATCTGCCCGGCACTTTCAAAAGCGATCAACAGCGCCCAAAGCACGATGGTGCCCAAGCGCTCATGCAGCCAGTCGGTCTTGCCTCTGATCATCGATTGAGCCTCATGCATGGGCGACACACACGAGCATCACGCCCGCCGTAATCACTAAGGTGCCGAGCCAGCGCCGACGACTCACGGTTTCGCCGAGGATCAGTTTGCCGGCCAGCACCACGCCGCAATACGCCAGCGCCGCAGCCGGAAACAGCAGGCTCAGCGGCGCGCGGGAGAGGGCCTCCAGCCAGACAAAAAACTCGATCACGTAGGCGCCGATTCCGCACCACAGCAGCGGCGCGTTGAATACCTGGCCCCAGAACGCATTCAGGCGAAAGCCGCCTTCAAGCTCCGGCAAACGGTCGAGTCCGAGCTTGAAACAGAGCTGGCCAATGACGTCCAGCACGATGGAAAACGCCACCAGCACAATCACGGTAATGGTCATGGGAACAGCTCCTCGAACAGCTCGATCAGTGCCTGATTGGTGGCTGAGTTACGCAGCAGATCGTCTGCGCTCCAGCGTTCCGCCGGCGGCTGGTCGGCCTTGGCTTCCCAGCGTTTGAAGGCGTTGCTGAAGGCGGGACGGGCGTATTCGCCGCAGATGTCGATGCCGAGGATCCGCTTGTTCGCGGCCAGCACGCGTATCGCTTGCAGCAGATGGCTCAGGCGCATGCCGCCCTGATCCCAGTTGGTCGCCGCGTCTTCGCTGGCCAGGACGTCTTTGTCGATGGTGATCCACACCGCCTCGGTGGGCAGGCTGGTGATCAACTGATCGAGAAACACCGGCCAATCCAGCTCGGCGAGGTTGCGCCAGTGGAGCTGGTTTTCCTGTTGCTGATGACCGGCGCCATCGCCGACCCGGCCCCAGACTTTCGAGGGCGGATGCTGCCACGGAAACAGCTGCAAGACCCCGCGTTTCAGGGCACTGAGGTTGCCGCCCTTGAGCTGTGGATTTTGCAGGTCATCGCTGCACGGGCCGAGGGTGACGATGCGCTGGACGTTCGGCAGTTTCAGCGCCTGGTTGACCCACGAACCACAATGCCGACGCGGGGCGAAGTGGACCCAGTCGGGGTGATTGTCGAAGTGAATCAGGCTCACCGGCACCGGTAAGTCAGTGAGAAAGGCCGGGGTCAAGTGGTGGTAATCGCCGGAGCCGACAAAGAAGATTTCCGGTTGCGGGCCGCTGTGGCGCGGACGTTGTTGCAGGCGTTCGGCGAAGCGGCGCCAGGTGCGTTCGCTGGACCAGAGCCGCAATTTCGGGCCGAGGTCGAGCAGGCCCAGGCGTTTCGCGCGGCCGCTGTCGAGCAACCGTGCGATGGGGGCCTGGGCAGTCAGGCTGTGGTCGAGATCTAAAATGTTCAAGGTCGCAATTCACCCTTGGCAGACCCTCCCAGACACCGGCTCCATCCATCATGAAGGCCGGCCGAGGGGGCTTTTGGGGGTAAATGCAAGGGGCGGGCCAGCCATGAGGCCAATGGAGAACCCTTGTAGGAGCGAGCCTGCTCGCGATGGAGTGTCAGCCGACAACGATGTAGCTGATACACCATCGCGAGCAGGCTCGCTCCTACAGGGGATTAGGTCTGGAGGCGTACCCAGACGCTGACGAGGATCGTAGCCGCGATCAACCACGCCACCGCCGCCACCGCGAGCGAAGCCTCCAGCCGCATCCGGTCGACCATCACGTACAACGTCGCCAGATAGATGAAGTACGGAATGATCGACCACATGCCAAACACAATCGTGGTCTTCAAGTCATCCAGCGAGCGGCCCTTGCCGACGATGTAGTGCGCAATCAGCGCAAAGGTCGGAAACAGCGGCACCAGGCCGGCGATGTAATAGTTTTTGGTCTTGGCCAGCGCAGCGAGGATCAGCACCACCGCTGCGCCCAGGGTTGCCTTGAGCATCAGGTCCATCAGTGGCTCAACCCGTACTTCTTCACTTTGTCGAACAGCGTGGTTTTGGCCATGCCCAGTTCCAGGCTGGCCTGAGTCAGGTTGCCGCCGCTGCGTTGCAAGGCGTCGCCGAGCAGGTTGCGTTCGAAGGCTTCCACCGCTTCGGCGAAGGCCAGGCCCTGATTGCTGCCAATGGCGCCCGACTTCTTGAAGGCCGGCAGACCGAGGGCATACCGCTCGGCAACGTTGCGCAGTTCACGGACGTTGCCCGGCCAGTCGTGGCTCATCAGGTTCGACACGGTCTGGTTGTCCAGCTCCGGCACGGCACGGTCAAAGCGCAAGGACGATTGCTGCAGGAAGTGCTCGAACAGTTGCAGGATGTCTTCGCGGCGCTCGCGTAGCGGCGGCAGTTCCAGGGTCACCACGTTCAGCCGGTAATACAAGTCGCTGCGGAATTCGCCGGCCTTGCTCGACTCGTCGAGATCGGACTTGGTGGCCGCGATCACCCGGCAATCCACCGCCACGCTCTGGTTCGAGCCGAGGCGTTCCAGGGTGCGTTCCTGCAACACCCGCAGCAGTTTGATCTGCAACGGCAGCGGCATGCTTTCCACCTCGTCGAGGAACAGCGTGCCGCCATCGGCGTGTTCGATCTTGCCGATCCGCCGCTTGCCGGCGCCGGTGAAGGCGTTGGCTTCGTGGCCGAAGATTTCACTTTCGAACAGGTTCTCCGGCAGGCCACCGCAGTTCAGGGCGACGAACTGTTTGGTGTGACGCCGACTGAAGTCGTGCAGGCAGCGCGCGACCAGTTCTTTACCGGTGCCGGTTTCGCCTTCGATCAGCACGTTGGCCGAGGTATCGGCGACGTTGGCGATCAATTCCCGCAGGTTCTGCATGGCTGGCGAACGACCGATGATCCGGCCTTCCAGGGAATCCCGTTCCGCCAATTGCCGGCGCAGCGAAGAGACTTCCCGGGCGAGGCTGCGTTGCTCCAGCGCACGACGGGCGACATCCACCAGGCGTTCGGGGGAGAAAGGTTTCTCCATGAAGTCGTAGGCGCCTTTCTGCATCGCGCCGACGGCCATGGAAATGTCGCCGTGGCCGGTGATCAGCACCACCGGCAGGCTGCGATCACGGGCCTTGAGCCGGGTCAGCAATTCCAGGCCATCGATGCCCGGCAGGCGAATGTCGCTGATGACGATGCCGGCAAAGTTGTCGCCGACCCGCTCCAGCGCTTCTTCGGCGCTGCCCACGCCGACGCAGGGAATGTCTTCCAGGGTCAGCGCCTGTTGGCAGCCGAGCAGCACATGAGGGTCGTCTTCGACGATCAGCACACTAAGGTCGTTGTTCATATTGGCTCGGCTTGAAGGGGGCTTACCAACGGTAAACTGAGGACGAAGGTGGTACCACCGCTGGCCGGGTGCTCGACACCCAGGTGTCCGCCGGTGGCGGCGGCCAGGCTGGCGGACAGGGTCAGGCCGAGGCCCAGGCCTTGCTCGCCGGGTTTGGTGGTGAAGAACGGTTCGAACAGATGCTTGCGCGCTTCGGCATCGATGCCGTGGCCGTTGTCGCGTACCCGCAGGCGATATTTGCCGTCGAACGCTTCGCCTTCGAGCCACAATTCCGGTTGGGGCTGCGACTGCATGGCGTCGAGGGCGTTGCCGATCAGGTTGACCAGAATCTGCTCCAGGCGGGTCTGGTCAATCTGCACCTGCACGTCGGCGAACTCGCGATGCAAGTGCAGAGGGACACTTTCCACACGTCCGCCGAGCAGTTGCAACGCGGCGTCCACCGCTTTGCCGAGGCAGGCCTGGCCTTTGTCGTCGCCGCGTCGGGCGAAGGAGCGCAGGCTTGCGGTGATCCGGCCCATGCGGTCGATTAGTTCGTTGATGGTCTTGAGGTTGGTGCTGGCCACATCCAGTTGCCCGCGCTCGAGAAAGCGCACGGTGTTGCCGGACAAGGTGCGCAGCGCCGCCAGCGGCTGGTTCAATTCGTGGGCGATGCTGGTGGACATCTGGCCGATGGCCGCGAGTTTTCCGGCCTGCACCAGTTCATCCTGGGCGCGGCGCAAGGTCTCTTCGGCCTGACGGCGTTCGCGAATCTGGCCCTTGAGCCGTTCGTTGCTGGCGCGCAGGTCGGTGGTGCGTTCGGTTATCCGACGCTCCAGTTGATTGTTGGCTTCCTGCAAGGCTTCCCGGGCGGCGAGACGGGTGGCGATCACCTTGCGGCGCTCGTTCCAGGCAATCAGCAGGAACGCCACCAGGGCAAACGCCACGGCCACCAGAATCCCCTGATTGATCGCTTCGCGACGCAAATCCTGCAGCGGCGTGAGCAGGGTGAAATTCCACGGGGTGTCGCTCAAGGGACGGGTTTGCGAGAGGTAACTGATGTCCTCTTGGTCGGACTCCACTTCACTGTTGGCCGGGAAGGTCAGTTTTTCCTCGCCTTCGGCCAGCCTTTCACGGGCCAGCGGTTGCAGCTCGTTCAGTGGAAACCAGTAGTACTGAAGGCTGCGGGCGAGTTTTTCCTTGGTTTCGTCGCTCAATGGAACGACTGATTTCAGGCGTCGCGCCGGATCGCTGGAGAGAATGATGATGCCGTTTTCGTCGCTGACGAAGGCCTCCAGGCGCGCGCGCTGCCAGCGTTCTTCCATGGCTTCGAGGCGGACCTTGACCACCGCGACACCGATGATCTTGCCGTGTTCTTCCAGGCCATGGGCCAGGTAATAACCGGGTTCGCCGTTGGTGCTGCCGATGCCATAGAAGCGGCCCGGCTGACCGCGCACGGCGTTCTGGAAGTAGGCGCGAAAGGACAGGTCTTCACCGAGGTAACTGTCGACGTCGCGCCAGTTGCTGGTGGCCATAACACGACCGGTGGTGTCCATCACGTAGATGGCCCGACTGCGGCTGCGCCGGTTCAGGCCTTCGAGGTATTCATTGACCGTTTGCCGGTGTTCCGGCGACGGGTCGGCCAGCAGCTTCGAAACGCTGGTTTCGAGTTCCAGCAGGCTGGGCAGGTAGGTGTACTTGCTGATCTCGCTCTCGACGGCGCGGGCGTGCAGTTCGAGCTGACGCTGGCCGTTCTCGCTGAGGCTGCGGATCCCGTAGTGCTCGCTGACCCAGAAGCCGAGGTAACCCAATCCGATCATCAGGGCGATGACCAGTGGCGGCAGGAACAAGTGGCGGATCAGACGGGGTTTCACGACGAGTGATGGCGGCGCTGCGCGATAGAGAGTGGGGTCGCATTTCATCACAGATGCCTTGGGTCAACCACAACACAAATCTGAAGCTTCGCACTGCCCCCTGTAGGAGCCAGCTTGCTGGCGAAGGCGACCAGTCAGACACACCGTGTCGTCTGAATCGCCGGCAAGCCAGCTCCTACAAGGGGAGCGGTGTTTTTTAGTGCTGCAGAATCTTGTTGAGGAAGTGCTGGGTACGCTCGGCGCGGTGGCTGATGTCGCCGAAGAACTCCTCTTTCTTGCAGTCTTCGATGATTTTGCCGGCGTCCATGAAGATCACCCGGTCCGCCACTTTACGGGCGAAGCCCATTTCGTGGGTCACGCACATCATGGTCATGCCTTCGTGGGCCAGTTGCACCATCACGTCGAGCACTTCGTTGACCATTTCAGGGTCGAGCGCGGAGGTCGGTTCGTCGAACAGCATGACGATCGGGTCCATCGCCAGCGCACGGGCAATCGCCACACGCTGTTGCTGACCACCGGAGAGCTGGCCCGGGTGCTTGTGAGCGTGTGCCGAGAGGCCTACGCGCTCCAGCAGTTGCAGGCCTTTCTTGGTGGCTTCTTCCTTGCTGCGGCCCAACACCTTGATCTGCGCGATGGTCAGGTTTTCGGTGATGGTCAGGTGCGGGAACAGCTCGAAATGCTGGAACACCATGCCCACGCGTGAGCGCAGCTTCGGCAGGTTGGTCTTCGGGTCCGCAATGGACGTGCCGTCGACCACGATGTCGCCTTTCTGGAACGGTTCCAGGGCGTTGACGCATTTGATCAGGGTGGATTTGCCGGAGCCGGACGGCCCGCACACCACGATCACTTCGCCTTTTTTGACCTCGGTGCTGCAGTCAGTCAGTACCTGGAAGTCGCCATACCACTTGTTGACATTCTTGATAGAGATCATACGGCAAACCTTTTTTGCAGACGCTTGACCAGCAGCGAGGCGGCAAAGCTGATTGTGAAGTACACGAGACCTGCGAAGATCAGGAACTCATTCGAGCGGCCGATGATGTCGCCACTGGCACGCGAGGCATTGAGGAAGTCCACCAGGCCGACGGCGTAGACCAGCGAGGTGTCCTGAAACAGGATGATGCTCTGTTGCAGCAGCAGCGGGGTCATCTTGCGGAACGCTTGCGGCAGGATGATCAGACGCATCATCTGGCCATACGACATGCCCAGGGCCTGGGCAGCGCCCATCTGGCCTTTGGGAATCGACTGCACGCCGGCGCGGACGATTTCGCAGAAGTACGCCGCTTCGAACATCATGAACGCCACGATGCACGAGGCGAATGCGCCGATCGGTGTGTCTTCGCCGGTGATCCAGCGCAGTACGAACGGCACCGCCAGGTAGAACCAGGTGATGACCAGCAGCAGTGGAATCGAACGGAAGTAGTTAACGTAGGCGCCGGCGAGGTTCGACAGCAGCTTGCTGTGGGACAGGCGCATCAGCGCGAGGATCGTGCCGAGGATGATCCCGCCGACGACGCCCAGCGCCATCAATTGCAGGGTCATGACCATGCCGTTCCACAGGCCCGGCAGGGACGGGATGATGCCCGAGAAGTCGAATTCCATCATTTACCCCCTACGGAGATCAGGCCCGGCACGGCTACTTTCTTCTCGACCAGGCGCATCAGCAGCATCAGGCTCATGTTCAAGGTGAAGTAGATCAGGGTCGCCAGGGTGAACGCTTCGAACAGGTTCGCGGAGAACTCGGCGGTCTGTTTGGTCTGTGCGAGCAGCTCCATCAGGCCGATCAGCGAGGCGACGGAGGTGTTCTTGAATACGTTCAGGAATTCCGAGGTAAGCGGCGGAATGATGATCCGGTAGGCCTGGGGCAGCAGCACGTTCCAGTAGATCTGCGGCAGCTTGAAACCCATGGCGCGAGCAGCGGATTCCTGGCCTTTTGGCAGTGCCTGAATACCGGTGCGCACCTGTTCGCAAACGCGAGCCGTGGTGAACAGGCCCAGGCAGACAACAACGCTGAGGAACGCCGAAGTGGTCGGGTTCAGGTCCTGTTTGTACCATTCCTGCAGGTCTTGCGGCAGCAGGTCGGGCACCAGGAAGTACCAGATGAACAGCTGCACCAGCAGCGGTACGTTACGGAAAAGTTCGACGTAGCAGGTGGCGATGCCCGATACGATGCGGTTCGGCACGGTGCGCATGACGCCCAGGATCGAGCCCAGTGTCAGGGCGATGATCCAGGCCGCGATGGCGATGCCGATGGTCCAGCCCAGACCGGACACGTACCAGTCGAAATAGGTCTCGCTGCCCACGCCGGTGGACTTGAAGAACACGCCCCAGTCCCAGTTGTAATTCATTAGGGTCTCCCCTCAGTTCAATCGATGTGCAAGTGCCCGCTTGGGGGAAGCTCCGTTCCCGCCTGACCTTTTCGATCAGGCACACGCTCCCGGCTCGACAGCCACCGGTTCGAGTGTTTCCAAAAAATACCAGCAGGAAGTGACCACCTCCTGAAAGGGCGACGGCCCTCTCAGGAGATAAGGTTAGTCAGAAAATCAGGACTTCTTGTCGTCAGCCGCTTTATCAGTCGGATTGGCGATCAGTGCCTTGAGCTCGTCGCTCATCGGGAAGTTCAGGTTCAGACCTTTTGGCGGGATTGGCTGCATGAACCATTTGTCGTAGATCTTGTTGATCTCGCCCGACTTGTAGGTTGCCACGATGGCGTCGTCTACAGCCTTCTTGAACGGCTCGTCGCCCTTGCGGACCATGCAGCCGTAGATTTCGTAGGACTGTGGAGTGCCGGTCACGGCCCAGTCAGTTGCCTTCTTGGCTTTGGCCGCTTCACCTGCCAGCAGGGCGTCGTCCATCATGAAAGCCACGGCACGGCCGGTTTCCAGCATCTGGAAGGATTCGCCGTGGTCTTTGGCGGAGATGACGTTCATACCCATCTGCTTGTCGGCGTTCATCGCCTTGAGGATGCGTTCGGACGTGGTGCCGGCGGTGGTCACAACGTTCTTGCCGGCCAGGTCGGCGAAATCCTTGTACTTGGAGTCTGCCTTGGACAGCAGGCGAGTACCGATTTCGAAAATGCCGACGGAGAAGTCAACTTGCTGCTGACGCTCGACGTTGTTGGTGGTGGAACCGCACTCGAGGTCCACGGTGCCGTTCTGCACCAGCGGGATGCGGGTTTGCGAGGTCACCAGGTTGTATTTGACCTGGAGATTCGGCATGTCGAGGTCTTTTTTCAGGGCTTCAACGACTTTCAGCTGAATATCGTGGGAGTAGCCAACCGGTTTGCCGGAAGCGTCCGCGATATAGGAAAACGGAATGGAAGCGTCACGATGCCCGAGGGTGATGGTGCCGGACTCTTTGATCTTCTTCAGTGTGCCGGTGAGTTCGGCAGCGAAAACTGGAGTGGTAATCAGAGCTGCAGCAATGGCTGCGCCCAGGATATGGGGAACGATGCGCATCAAATTTTCCTCGACATTGTTTTTTTTATGGAGCCAGTTCATCGGCCCTTTTGTGCTTCGAATGTCTGTCGGCTTCTCAAGGTCCGCGCAACAAGCATTCGTCCAAGAGTGTAGAGCATGACTCGTGCCAGACCAGTCGATACAAACTAAAGTATTGATTTATAAGGATATTAAATATTTATGGCGCGTTTTTTGGAGTGAGATAGTCCGGTTAACCGAATAGACCGATGAGTCGCGTTCGGAAAACCGAATGGCCCATGCTGTAAACGCATTCCCCTGTAGGAGCCGGCTTGCTGGCGATGGCGGTGTGCCAGTCAACTTCTTTATTGACTGGCACACCGCCATCGCCAGCAAGCCGGCTCCTACAGGGATTGATGGTGTTTCCCGAATAGCAAAAAGCCCCTGAATCGTGAGATTCAGGGGCTTTCGTTCAAGCGGATTACCGATCAGGCCGCTTCAATCTTGCTGCGGTTCTGCTCGACCTTGCTCAGATACTCCGCCAGCGCTTGCTGCTCGGCCGGGGTGGTGAACAAGCCCAGCTTGCTGCGACGCCACAGAATGTCGTGCGCCGTGGTTGCCCACTCTTCGCTGCACAGGTAATCGACTTCGCGGGTGTAGAGACCGCCGCCGATGTGCTCGCCCAGGTCGCTGAGGCTTTGCACGCCTTCAAGCATGCGCCAGGTGCGGCTGCCGTAAGTGGTGGCCCAACGACGGGCGATTTCGGTCGGCACCCAGTCGAACTGGTCACGGATGCGTGAGCTCAGCGCCTGCGGAGTGGTCATGTCTTCGCCGCCCGGCAGGGTGGCGCTGGCGGTCCAGCTCGGCTTGATGTGCGTGAAGTAAGGCGCCAGTTGCGCCAGCGCCGACTCGGCCAGTTTGCGGTAGGTGGTCAGCTTGCCGCCGAACACCGACAGCAGCGGCGCTTCTTCGCCCGTGCCCGAAAGCGCGAGGGTGTAGTCGCGGGTGACGGCCGACGGATTGTCGGATTCGTCGTTGCACAGCGGACGAACACCGGAATAGCTGTGCAGGATGTCGTCGCGGCTGATCTGCTTCTTGAAGTGGGCGTTGACCACTTTCAACAGGTAATCGGTTTCGCCTTCGGTGATCGCCACTTTTGCCGGATCGCCGGTGTATTCGCGGTCGGTGGTGCCGATCAGGGTGAAATGGTTCAGGTACGGAATGGTGAAGACGATGCGCTGATCTTCGTTTTGCAGAATGTGCGCGTGATCACCTTCGTACAGTTTCGGCACGATCAGGTGACTGCCCTGGATCAGGCGGATGCCGTACGGCGATTCCATCTTCAAATCATCACGAATGAACTTGGCAACCCATGGGCCGGCCGCATTCACCAGCGCCTTGGCGCGGATCGAAAGCAGGCTGCCGTCGGCGCGCTCCAGGTGCAGATGCCAAAGGCCTTTGGTGCGACGGGCGCTGACGCAACGGGTCTGGGTGTGCACATGGGCGCCGTTCTCGCGGGCCGCCATGGCGTTCAGGACCACCAGGCGCGCGTCGTCGACCCAGCAATCGGAGTATTCGAAGCCTTTGGTGATTTCGCTTTTCAACGGGCTGTCCGGGCCGAACTTCAGGCTTTTCGAACCTTCCAGTTTTTCCCGTTTGCCCAGGTTGTCATACAGGAACAGGCCGGCGCGGATCATCCAGGCCGGACGCAGGTGCGGACGGTGCGGCAGGACGAAGCGCATTTGCTTGACGATGTGCGGCGCCTTGGCCAGCAGCACTTCGCGCTCGGCGAGGGCTTCGCGAACCAGGCGGAATTCGTAATGTTCGAGGTAACGCAGGCCACCGTGGATCAGTTTGCTGCTGGCCGACGAGGTGTGGCTGGCCAGATCATCCTTTTCGCAAAGGAACACCGAAAGACCGCGACCGGCGGCATCCGCTGCGATCCCCACGCCATTGATCCCGCCACCGATGACGGCGATATCGTAGACCTCGGCAAGTGGGGGCGTAGGCAAGGTAGAAGTGGGCATCGGCTGGCCTCGGTTTTTTTGATTGTCGATATTGGATTTCGAACATTAATGTTCATTTGCGAAAATGGTAGCCCATAAAGCCGCTCAAAGCCAGTTAACTTCGATTGAAAATACTGATCGAAGGGCCGTTAAAGGAAAATTTACGAACATTTAAACAGGCGATAGAGAGCAAGAGATGTGTTGCTTCGACGATCGTCATCGCGAGCAGGCTCGCTCCCACAGGGTTACGCTAAACCTGTGGGAGCGAGCCTGCTCGCGATGGCGTCGGTATGAACGACTAAGATGTCAACGGTGTTTAAACGACTTCCAACCGAATCTTGTGCTGACTCAACAACTGCGCCAGCGCCGGCACTGGCTGCTGATCCGTCACCAGGCAATCGATCAAGCTGATCGGCCCCAGGCGAATCATGGCATTGCGCCCGAATTTGCTGGAGTCCGCTGCCAGAATCACCTGCCGCGCATTGGCGATGATCGCCTGCGACACCCGCACTTCCTGATAATCGAAGTCCAGCAGGCTGCCGTCTTCATCAATACCGCTGATGCCGACGAGGGCGAAGTCGACCTTGAACTGGTTGATGAAGTCGACACTCGCCTGACCGACCACGCCACCGTCGCGCCGCACATTGCCACCGGTCAGCAGAACGTCGAAGTCGTCCTTGGCGCTGAGCATCGAAGCCACATGCAGGTTGTTGGTGATGATCTTCAGGTGGTTGTGGTTGAGCAGCGCCCGTGCGATCGATTCGGTCGTGGTGCCGATGTTGATGAACAGCGAGGCGTGATCGGGGATCTGTGCGGCAATGGCTTCGCCGATACGCTGCTTTTCATCGCGCATCTGATCGGCGCGCATGGCGTAGGCGGTGTTTTCGACACTGGAATCGTAGGCTGCGCCACCATGGTAGCGACGCAATAAATTGGATTCCGCGAGCTGATTGATGTCGCGGCGGATGGTCTGCGGTGTAACGACGAACAGCGTGGCCATTTCCTCGATGCTGACATAGCCGCGTTCGCGGACCAGTTCGAGGATTTGCTGCTGACGGGGAGGCAGATTCATGGGGCTTCCTTTGGGCTGCCGTGCAAAATTTGCCCATGATGCCGCAGGAATCTGCTCCCTACCAGTTACATACAGATACGAGTACTTACGTTGGCTTATTCAGCGCCTTCATGAGGTTCCCAGTCACGCGTGCGGCTGACCGCTTTTTTCCAGCCGGCGTAGAGTTTTTCCTTGGCGGTTTCGTCCAGTGTCGGCTCGAATTCGCGCTCGATCACCGCCTTGCCGCGCAGTTCTTCCAGGCTACCCCAGAAGCCACACGCCAGACCGGCCAGGTACGCGGCACCGAGTGCGGTGGTTTCGCGCATTTGCGGGCGCTCAACCTGAGTGCCGAGGATGTCGGCCTGGAATTGCATCAGGAAGTTGTTTGCCACCGCGCCGCCATCCACACGCAATGCTTTCAGGCGTTCGCCGGAATCCTGTTGCATGGCGTCGAGCACGTCGCGGGTCTGGTAGGCAATCGACTCCAGCGCTGCACGAATGATGTGATCCACGCGTACGCCGCGAGTCAGGCCGAACAGTGCGCCACGGGCATACGGGTCCCAGTACGGAGCGCCCAGGCCGGTGAAGGCTGGCACCAGGTACACGCCGTTGCTGTCCTTGACCTTGTTGGCGAAGTATTCGGTGTCGTGCGCGTCGTTGATGATTTTCAGTTCGTCACGCAGCCACTGAACGGTGGAGCCGCCGTTGAACACCGCGCCTTCCAGCGCGTAGGCCACTTCGCCACGCGGGCCGCAGGCGATGGTGGTCAGCATGCCGTGCTTGGACTTCACCGCTTTGTCGCCGGTGTTCATCAGCAGGAAGCAACCGGTGCCGTAGGTGTTTTTCGCCTGGCCTGGCTCGACGCACATCTGGCCGAACAGGGCAGCCTGCTGATCACCGGCGATACCGCCGATGGCGATGCCGCTTTTGGTGTGGCCGTAGATTTCTGACGAGGATTTAACTTCCGGCAGCATCTCGCGCGGAATATCCAGCACCTCCAGCATCTTCGCATCCCACTCCAGGGTGTGGATGTTGAAGAGCATGGTGCGCGAGGCGTTGGTGTAATCGGTGACGTGGACTTTGCCGCCGGTAAATTTCCAGATCAGCCAGCTGTCCACGGTGCCGAACAGCAACTCGCCTTTGCGCGCACGCTCTCGGCTGCCTTCAACGTTGTCGAGGATCCACTTGAGTTTGGTGCCGGAGAAGTACGGGTCGGTGACCAGGCCGGTGGTGTCGCTGATGTATTGCTCGTGGCCGTCACGTTTGAGCTGCTGGCAGATCTCGGTGCTGCGGCGGCACTGCCAGACGATCGCGTTGTAGATCGGGCGGCCGGTGGTCTTGTCCCAGACCACAGTGGTTTCGCGCTGGTTGGTGATGCCGATGGCCGCGACCTGGTCGTGATGCAGGCCGGCTTGTGCCAGGGCCTCGACCATCACGGCGCTTTGGGTGGCGAAGATTTCCATCGGGTCGTGTTCGACCCAACCGGCTTGCGGGTAATGCTGGGCGAATTCGCGCTGGGCGGTGCAAACCACGTTCGCGTCGCGGTCGAAAATGATCGCGCGGGAGCTGGTCGTACCCTGATCGAGGGCAATGATGTAGTTCTTATTCTGAATGTCGGTCATGTCGATTGCCTTGGACGAAAAAAGGGAGTGAGGTCAGGCGCGGGACCAAATGGGCAGGATCACGCGCCTACGGTATCAAGAAGTTCTTGGTTTGCCGTCAATGGCCGGTGTTGCGTCCTTTGTAGCAGGTTCGGCGCTGGGCAGATGACGGGCAATCAGCCCGCGATACGCTGCAGCACCGAGGCAGGCACCGACAATCGGTGCAAAAATCGGGATCAGGAAATACGGGATATCGCGGCCGCCGGTGAAGGAAATTTCACCCCAGCCAGCGAAGAAAGTCATCAGTTTGGGACCGAAGTCACGCGCCGGGTTCATCGCAAAACCGGTCAGCGGGCCCATCGAACTGCCGATCACCGCGATCAGCAGGCCGATCAGCAGCGGCGCCATCGGACCGTTTGGCAGACCGTTGTTGTCATCGGTCAGGGACATGATCACGCCCATCAGGACGGCGGTGATGATCACTTCAACCAGGAAGGCCTGGGCGGTGGACAAAACCGGGTTGGGGAAGGTGGAGAACACCGAGGCCAGTTCGAGGCTGGCTTGAGTGCCGCGAACCATATGGTGAGTTTGTTCGTAATCGAAGAATAGATTGCTGTACAGCGTGTAAACCAACAACGCGCCGCAGAAGGCGCCGGCCACCTGGGCAAGAATATAGAACGGCAGTTTGCGTTTTTCGAAGTCGGCGAAAATGCTCAGCGCGATGCTCACGGCAGGATTGAGATGAGCACCCGAAACCCCGGCGGTCAGGTAGATCGCCATGCTGACGCCGACACCCCAGATGATGCTGATTTCCCACAAGCCAAAGCTGGCGCCCGCGACCTTGAGCGCGGCAACGCAACCGGTACCAAAAAAGATCAGCAGTGCAGTGCCCAGAAACTCGGCCATGCATTGGCTCGAAAGCGACGGTTGTTGTAAAGCAGTTGTCATTGAAAACCTCTTTGTTTTTGTTGTCTGGCGCTTTTTTCGTCATGGCCAAAGCGCGATTTTCACCAGGGCAGGATCCCCATCCTGTTCCTGGCTTACTGCTGGGTACTGCGTTGTCACGTTGTACTGTATTCAGATTCGAAAAAATATAGACAAGAAACACTGCTGTCAAAGGTCGAAAGTGAACTGTCGGTCACAATGCAACTATTAGTCACATGAATGATCGTTTTGTTTGGCGAACCGGACGAACTCTGACGAGCGGTAAAGAATCGCGCCAAGTGCTGGAAACGCTGCCGTGATAGAGCCTTTTATGGAGCAATGTCCTAGAATCCAGCGCAGTATTTTTTCTCTGCCGCCCAGTCTGGAGCTGTCATGACCCCCGCATTGGATTTGTTGAAAAAAGTTCGTGCCGAACATCGCGTGCACAGTTACGAACATGATCCGAAGGCGGCGTCCTACGGCTTGGAGGCCGCGGAGAAACTGGGGCTGGACCCGGCGCAAGTGTTCAAGACGTTACTGGCGGCCAGTGAAAAAGGGGAATTGCTGGTGGCGGTGGTGCCGGTCGTCGGAAGTCTGGACTTGAAGGGCCTGGCGCATGCCGCCGGGGTGAAAAAAGTCGAAATGGCCGACCCTGCCGCCGCGCAACGCTCGACGGGTTATCTGTTGGGCGGCATCAGCCCGCTGGGACAGAAAAAGCGCCTGCGCACGTTTATCGATAATTCGGCCCAGCCCTTTGCCAGCATTTTTGTCAGTGCCGGTCGACGTGGCCTGGAAGTGGAACTGGCCCCCGCAGTACTGGCCGAACATACCCAGGCCAAGTTCGCCGATATCGGCCGCGCCTGAATCAGGGAGAAGGTTATGCAGCTTGAGTTTCATCAGGTCGATGCGTTCAGTGAGCGACCGTTCAGCGGTAACCCGGCGATGGTCTATCGGCTTGATGCCTGGCTCGCCGATGAGTTGATGCAGAAAATCGCCGCTGAACATAACCTCGCCGAAACCGCCTTTGTGGTGCGTGAAGGGCAGGGTTGGCACATCCGCTGGTTCACTCCGACCACCGAGGTGCCTTTGTGTGGGCATGCCACCCTGGCCAGCGCTTATGTCTTGTTCGAGATCTATAAAGAACCGGTCGAACGCCTGGACTTCATTTGTAAGTCCGGCCCGCTGAGCGTGAGTCGTGAGGGCGGCCGCTTGTGGCTGGATTTCCCGGCAATCGTGCCGTCTGCAGTCGGCGTGACCCTGGATGTCGAACGCGCCTTGGGCGTCGACGTGGTCGATGTGTTGGGTTCGAATGAATTATTCGTGGTGCTGGAGTCAGAGCAGGCCGTGCTCGACTGTCAGCCCGACATGGTCGCGTTGGCCAAACTGCCGTGGCCGGGTGCCATCGTCACTGCCAAGGGCAGCAAGCATGATTTTGTGTCGCGGTACTTCGCGCCGGCGATCGGTATCAATGAGGATCCGGTGACCGGTTCGACCCATTGCAGTTTGATCCCGTATTGGTCGAAGCGTTTGGGCAAGTCGAGCCTGACGGCGTATCAGTGTTCGAAGCGAGGCGGGGAGTTGTTCTGTCGGCTGGAAGGCGATCGGGTGAAGATCGGCGGGAATGCGACGCTGGTTGCGAGCGGAATGCTGATCCTCGGTTAACCCCAATCCCTGTAGGAGCCAGCAAGCCGGCTCCTACAGATTTAGGTATCAGCTCGCCGTGCTGTAACGCCGAACGCCGGATTCGACCGTCGGAATCTGCGCGGCGATGCTGCCGGACGCCTGGAACAACACCAGGTGTTCAGCAGTAACCCGAATGCCAACTTCTGCACCGACCAGATGATCGGCATGGCTCGGGAAAATCGATTCCAGCTGCGCGCCCGTCGGCATCTGCAACCGATACAGCGTCGACGCACCCTGGAACGACTTGCCGACAATCCGTGCCTTCAAGTCACTGTCCGGTGCATAAACGATATCGTCCGGGCGCAACAATACGTCCACGGCACCACCAATCGGCCAGGTGTAGGCCCGATTGCCGCGCAACTCACCCAGCTCGGTCTGCACCGATTCCGGGCTGCTCAGCTGACCACGAATGAAGTATCCCTGGCCGATGAAACTGGCCACATAGGGCGTCAGCGGTTCGTGATACAGGTTGTAGGGCGTGTCCCACTGTTCCAGACGACCTTCCTTGAAAACCCCGACATGATCGCTTACCGCGAAGGCTTCTTCCTGGTCGTGAGTCACCAGAATCGCGCTGGTGCCACGGGCCTTGAGGATGTCGCGCACTTCGTGGCTGAGCTTGCGCCGCAATTCGCCGTCGAGGTTGGAGAACGGTTCGTCGAGCAGCAGCAATTGCGGCTCCGGCGCCAGGGCGCGAGCCAGGGCAACACGCTGTTGCTGACCGCCGGAAAGCTCGTGCGGAAAGCGTTTGCCGAGGTTTTTCAGGTTGACCAGTTCCAGCAGCTCTTCGGTCACGCGATCCTTTTGTGGATGCTTGCGAATCCCGAACGCGATGTTTTCGGCCACGCTCAAATGCGGAAACAGTGCGTAATCCTGAAACACCATGCCAATCCGGCGTTTCTCCGGGGCGAGGGTAAAACCGGCGCTGGAGATCGTCTCGCCCGCCAGGGTGATTTCACCTTCGTGCACCGGTTCGAAACCGGCAATCGCCCGCAGCGTCGTGGTTTTGCCGCAACCCGAAGAACCGAGCAGGCAACCGATATCACCGGCATTCAAATGCAGGTTGAGGTTTTGCACGACGCGCTGGTCTTGATAACCGCAGGCGAGGTTGCGCAGGTTAAGCAGTAATGGCTGGCTCATGCGTGGTGGTACGAAGGCGGGACGAGAAACTCGAGCAGGGCCTTTTGTGCGTGAAGACGGTTTTCCGCTTGATCCCAGGCGACCGAGCGCGGGTCATCGAGCAGGTCGAGGCTGATTTCCTCACCACGGTGGGCAGGCAGGCAATGCATGAACAGCACGTCATCGGCGGCCAGGTCCAGCAGGGCACGGTTGACCTGGAACGGTGCGAACAGCTTCAGGCGCTTGGCGGTTTCCTCTTCCTGGCCCATGGAGGTCCAGACGTCGGTGCTCACCAGGTGCGCGCCGCGCACGGCGTCCTTCGGATCCCGGACGATGGTCACCCGGTCACCGGCGCTGGCCACGAACTCAGGATTGGGTTCATAGCCTTCAGGGCACGCGATGCGCAACTGGAAGTCGAACTGGATCGCCGCTTCTATATAGCTGTTGCACATGTTGTTGCCGTCGCCGATCCAGGCAACGGTCTTGCCCTGGATCGAGCCGCGATGTTCGAGGAAGGTTTGCATGTCGGCCAGCAACTGGCACGGGTGCAGGTCATCGGACAGGCCGTTGATCAGCGGGACGCGCGAATTGGCGGCGAATTCGGTCAGGGTGCTATGGGAAAACGTACGGATCATCACCGCATCGAGCATGCTCGACATGACAATGGCGGCGTCGCCAATCGGTTCGCCACGGCCCAGTTGCGTGTCGCGCGGCGACAGGAAGATTGCCTGGCCGCCGAGCTGGATCATGCCGGCCTCGAACGAGATCCGGGTACGGGTCGAGGACTTCTCGAAAATCATCCCGAGCACGCGGTTTTTCAGGGGCTCGAACAGTACGCCGCGGTTACGCAGGTCTTTGAGCTCAACGCCTCGACGGATCACGCTGACCAGCTCTTCGGGCGTGCAATCCATCAGGGAGAGAAAGTGCCTTGCGCTCATCATTGACTACCTTTTTGCTACAAACCGCAGATGCTCAAAGCCTTGTTTAACTGGAAAACGGGCGAGACCTGCGGCGTAAGCCGCACAGGGCGACGAAATAGGGGAAGGCGCGATCTTATAATTAAATGTCGCGTCTTACCAATAGGGCTACGGTTTTTAGGGGATTTCAGAGGGGCTATGGGGTGACCGCAGTAGCGCTTTTGAAGCCTGTTTCCTGACAGCAGCTGCTCATTTGTACACTGCGGCTGCGGGGCTTTGCAATCAAACAGGGCGGGCATGGTGCGCTGATGGTCGGTTTCTGACCCGGCATTCCAACCAGCTGATGGCAATGTGCCTCGTTTGTAACACTTGCTAATGCAATGTGCTGGGTTATAACTAAGTCACGAGCGACGCAGGAAGCCTTCGGAATGGAATCGAAAGAACAGCAATTGATGGAATTACTAGGTCTCACGGCCCGCTCACTGACGCATCTCACCGCTTCCATGACCTCGATGTCCTTTGAGCTTTTGCGAAGTAACGACGAGGTGACCAGGGCCGCTGGCCGGCGGATGATCGACCGCATGGCCACCATCAGCACAGGGCTCGACGAGCACTGGCGACTGATCGGCGAGCTCACCGGCGTGCATGTATCCCACGAACAGATTGAAACCATCCAGGAGATTCAGTTGCAGGCGCCGCCGAGGTTGCCGTCGAACTGATCCCGAGCGGTCATCGGCTGGCCTGATGGCCGCCGATTCACAAGACGAACGTCGCTGGCGCAGTGGCGGGGCAGGCGCCATAGTTTTGTTCCCGCGGCCGTTATTGCCCGCCCAGAACAAGACAGAGACTGGCCATGACCAAGACTCTCCATCACCGTGCGTGCCACCTGTGTGAAGCCATCTGCGGCCTGACTATCGAGACCACCGAGCTCGATGGCGATGTGCAGATCACCTCGATCAAGGGCGATGCCCTCGATACGTTCAGCCGCGGGCACATCTGCCCCAAGGCCGTTGCCCTGCAAGACATCCAGAACGATCCTGACCGTCTGCGTCAGCCGATGCTGCGCGTTGGCAGCGAATGGCAACCCATCGAGTGGGAAGATGCCTTCAACCTGGTCGCCGAACGTCTGGCGGGGATACAGGAGCGCCACGGGCAGAACTCGGTGGCGGTTTATCAAGGCAACCCCAGCGTGCACAACTACGGGCTGATGACCCACAGCAACTACTTTCTTGGCCTGCTGAAAACCCGCAACCGGTTTTCCGCGACCTCGGTCGATCAGTTGCCTCATCACCTGACCAGCCATTTGATGTATGGCCACGGTTTGCTGTTGCCGATCCCGGACATCGATCACACCGATTTCATGTTGATTCTTGGTGGTAATCCGCTGGCCTCCAATGGCAGCATCATGACCGTGCCGGATGTCGAAAAGCGCCTGAAAGCGATACAGGCCCGGGGCGGCAAAGTGGTGGTGGTGGATCCGCGTCGCAGCGAAACGGCTGCGATTGCCGATCAGCATCTGTTCGTCCGTCCGGGCGGCGACGCAGCATTGCTGTTCGGGTTGCTCAACACGTTGTTTGCTGAAGGCCTGACCCGCGACAGCCATTTGCCGGTCGACGGCCTGGATGACGTGCGCGAGGCCGTCGCGGCTTTCACCGCCGAAGCCATGAGCCCGTTGTGTGCCGTGCCGGCCGAGCAGATCCGCCAATTGGCGCGGGACTTCGCGGCGGCGCCGAGCGCGGTCTGTTACGGGCGCATGGGCGTTTCCACCCAGGCATTCGGTACCTTGTGTCATTGGCTGGTGCAGTTGATCAACCTGGTCACCGGCAACCTTGATCGCGTCGGTGGTGCGGTGTGCACCGAACCGGCGGTGGACCTGGTGGCATCTACCTCGGGCGGACATTTCAATCTGTGGCAGAGCCGCGTATCCGGGCGTCCGGAATACAGTGGCGAGCTGCCGGTGTCGGCGCTGGCCGAAGAGATGCTCACCGAAGGGGAAGGACAGGTTCGCGCGTTGATTACCGTGGCCGGCAATCCGGTGTTGTCGACGCCCAATGGCCGGCAACTGGAGCAGGCGCTGGACGGGTTGGAGTTCATGGTCAGTGTTGACTTGTACATCAACGAAACCACGCGCTATGCCGACCTGATCCTGCCGTCCACTTCCGCTCTGGAAAACGATCACTACGACACCACGTTCAACATGTTTGCGGTGCGTAACGTCAGCCGGTTCAATCGCGCGATCCTGGCCAAGCCGGAAGGCGCGTTGCACGACTGGGAGATTTTCGTCGGGCTGGCCAAGGCCTTTGCCGCGAAGACCGGCAAGGAACTGAAACCGACGATTCCCCCTGCGCAGATGATCGATCGTGGTTTGCGAATGGGGCTATATGGCGACGCCTCGCCGCACAAGCTGTCTTTGGCGACGCTGTTCGATCAACCGCATGGCTTCGACCTTGGCGCACTGAAATCCAACCTGGCGCCACGCCTGAAAACCGCCAACCAGCGCGTTCAGGCAGCACCGGCGGCGATCCTTGCCGACCTCTCGCGATTTGCGGCGCTGCAAGCACCGGTGGCTGATGAACTGCTGATGATTGGCCGTCGTCACGTGCGCAGCAATAACTCGTGGATGCACAACTATCACCGATTGGTGAAGGGCAAGCCGCGTCATCAGTTGCTGATGCATCCGGACGACCTTGCCAGTCGCGGGCTCAGCGATGGGCAGCGGGTGCGGGTCAGTTCCCGGGTCGGCATGATCGAAGTGGAAGTGCTGGGCAGTCAGGATATGATGAAAGGAGTGGTCAGCCTGCCGCACGGTTGGGGCCATGCGCGGCCCGGCGTGCAGATGACGATTGCCAGCGGCCAGCCAGGTTCCAGTGCCAATGACCTGACCGACGAGTGTCAGCTCGATGAGTTGTCGGGGAATGCGGCATTGAACGGTGTGCCGGTGACCGTAGCGGCGGCTTGATTGAGTCTGTCGGGGAGACCGAGCATGGCGCTCGGCTTTCCGTTACAATGCGCCACCGTGCCGACCCCCGAGTCGGAAAGTTCAGCCGAGGTGCTTCATGGATATCATCGAAACGATTAAAGAGCAGATTGCCAACAACACCATTCTGCTTTACATGAAAGGTTCGCCGAATGCCCCGCAGTGTGGCTTCTCCGCGAAAGCCGCACAGGCCGTGATGGCATGTGGTGAAAAGTTTGCGTACGTGGACATCCTGCAGAACCCGGAAATCCGCGCCAACCTGCCAAAATACGCCAACTGGCCAACTTTCCCGCAACTGTGGGTTGGTGGTGAGCTGGTCGGCGGTAGCGACATCATGACCGAGATGGCTGCAGACGGTTCGCTGCAAAGCACCATCAAAGCGGCTGTTGAAGCCGCCGCTGCTGCCAAGACCGAAGCCTGATGCGGTCCTTGTAGGAGCGAGGCTTGCCCGCGAAGGCGTCGTACCTGACACACCGCTTTCGCGAGCAAGCTTCGCTCCTACAACAGCACAGGCACAAAAAAGCCCCGCCTCTTAAAAGAGAGCGGGGCTTTTTATTGTCTTGAGTTTAGAGAGCGCTAACTTACTCGTCGTCGCCCATCTGCGATTGCAGATAGTTCTCAAGACCGATTTTATCGATCAGGCCCAGTTGGGTTTCCAGCCAGTCGATATGTTCCTCTTCGGATTCAAGAATATCTTCGAGCAGTTCACGGCTACCGTAGTCGCCAACGGTTTCGCAATGAGCGATCGCGACTTTCAGGTCGGCATGGCCGGTGCGTTCGATGCGCAGGTCGCACTCAAGCATTTCCTGGGTGTGCTCGCCGATCTGCAGCTTGCCCAGGTCCTGCACGTTAGGCAGGCCTTCCAGGAACAGGATGCGCTTGATCAGCTTGTCCGCGTGTTTCATCTCGTCGATGGACTCGTGGTATTCGTGCTTGCCGAGCTTGTTCAGACCCCAATCTTCATACATGCGCGCATGCAGAAAATATTGATTGATCGCGACCAGCTCATTGGCAAGGATCTTGTTGAGATGCTGGATGACTGTAATGTCGCCTTTCATGATGGGGTCCTGCCCTGTATTAGCCGTCTATAAAGTAGAGTTTGAGCCGCACAACTAAGAGTGTCAAACCTAAGTTATTGAAACTTAAGTGAAAATTAATCGGAATAAGAATGTTTGTGTTCCGCGTCTAGGGCGTAACCAATTGATTTTCAGGCATAAAAAAACCGGACATGAAGTCCGGTTCTTTGGAATGGGGTATTTACGCGGCAGTAAATTCTACCGGGAAAGGAATCGCAGCCTGGGCTGTTTGCAATTTGGTCAGCGTTTCACGCACCACTTCCTTGGCAAGGCAGGCGCATTTGCCGCATTGGCTGGCTACGCCGGTAGCTTGGCGGACTTCCTTGTAGCTGCAGCAGCCTTCATAGATTGCTTCGCGGATTTGTCCGTCGGTGACGCCAGTGCAGAGGCAGACATACATAACTGAAACCGTCGCTGGTTATGACTCAATTGCGATGGATCTTAATGTTAACGAGAATGATTGTCAAAGTGGTTTCTGAAAGCTTTGCGTTATAAGCGAGGGTGACTGACGAACGGTTTTCCTCGGGCAATCTGCCAGTAAGCGTGTCGCCGGGAATTTAGCCTGTCGGTGAAAATCCGTTGAGGACAGCTCAAAAACGCAGTGTATGATGGCCGGTCCTTATGAAGCGGGTGGGTGTCACAGGGCTGTCGCCTGAGGGTGGCAGGCTGGCGCAAACCCGGAACTTCACGTTTTTACACCAGGAGATATTCAATGAGCGTACTCGTAGGCAAGCAAGCCCCTGACTTCACCGTACCAGCCGTACTCGGCAATGGCGAAATCGTCGACAGCTTCACCCTGTCGTCGGCCATCAAAGGCAAATACGGCCTGGTGTTCTTCTACCCGTTGGACTTCACCTTCGTTTGCCCATCCGAGCTGATCGCTCTGGACAACCGCATGTCCGACTTCAAGGCCCGCAACGTTGAAGTGATCGCTGTTTCGATCGACTCGCACTTCACCCACAACGCGTGGCGCAACACCCCGGTCAACAATGGTGGCATCGGCGAAGTTCGCTACACCATGGCAGCCGACCTGAAGCACGAAATCGCCAAGGCCTACGACGTTGAATCCGAAGGCGGCGTGGCTTTCCGTGGCGCGTTCCTGATCGACGACAAAGGCGTTGTCCGCTCGCAGATCATCAACGACCTGCCACTGGGCCGTAACATCGAAGAGCTGGTCCGTCTGGTCGACGCTCTGCAATTCCACGAAGAGCACGGCGAAGTTTGCCCTGCCAACTGGAAAAAAGGCGACAAAGGCATGACCGCTTCGACCGAAGGCGTCGCGGCTTACCTGACCGAGAATGCTGCTGCCCTGTAAGGCGCATTCGAGGTACAAAAAAACCGGCCGTTGAGGCCGGTTTTTTTATGGGCGGGATAAACACAGGCCCCTGTAGGAGCGAGCCTGCTCGCGATGGTCGTGAACGATAACGCTTGAAGCCTGATACCCAGCGGCGTTCTTGAGTCCATCGTCGGAACGCCGCCCGGAGCAGGCTCGCTCCTACAGAGAGCGGGACCGCAATCAGTCGTTGTAGTCTTCCCAGCCGCCCATCTGTTTCCAGCGATTGACGATGCCGCAGAACAGCTCGGCCGTCTTCTCGGTGTCGTAGCGAGCCGAGTGAGCCTCGCGACCGTCGAAGTCGATATCGGCGGCCTGACAGGCTTTCGCCAGCACCGTCTGACCGTACGCCAGACCGGCCAGGGTGGCCGTGTCGAAGCTGGAGAACGGATGGAACGGGTTGCGCTTCATGTCCATACGCGCAACCGCCGCGTTCAGGAAGCCCAGATCGAAACTGCTGTTGTGCCCGACCAGAATCGCCCGCTTGCAGCCGTTGGCTTTCAGCGCCTTGCGGATGCCACGGAAGATATCGGTCAGCGCCGCTTCTTCACTCACCGCCATGCGCAGCGGGTGATCGAGTTTGATCCCGGTGAACTCCAGTGCGGCCGCTTCGATGTTGGCGCCTTCAAAAGGCTCGACGCGAAAGAAGTAGGTGTGGTCAGGGTATACAAAACCCTTCTCGTCCATGGCGATCGTGGTCGCGGCTATTTCCAGCAAGGCGTCAGTGGCAGAGTTGAAACCACCGGTTTCAACGTCGACAACGACTGGCAGGTATCCACGGAATCGAGCTGCCATCGGGTGGCGTGGACCACCTCCGCCGCCTTGACCGTCCTGTTCGTCGTCGTAATGGTCTTCACTCACGCGTGTTCCTCCAGCAGGCGCCAGCGCAGTTTTTCACCGGCGCGCAGCGGGATAACGGTCAGCTCGCCAAATGGCAGGCTGGTTGGGGCGGTCCACTCGTCGCGGACCAGAGTAATGCGATCGGTGTTCACCGGCAGGCCATAGAAGCGCGGGCCGTTGAGGCTGGCGAAGGCTTCGAGCTTGTCCAGTGCGTTACGTTGTTCGAACGCTTCGGCGTACATCTCGATCGCCGCATAAGCGGTGTAGCAACCGGCACAGCCGCACGCGGCTTCTTTGGCATGCTGGGCGTGAGGCGCCGAGTCGGTGCCGAGGAAGAACTTGTCGCTGCCGCTGGTGGCGGCGTCGAGCAGGGCTTCCTGATGCGTATTGCGCTTGAGGATCGGCAGGCAATAGAAGTGCGGCCGAATCCCGCCCACCAGCATGTGGTTGCGGTTGTACAAGAGGTGATGCGCGGTGATGGTCGCGCCAACGTTGGCCGAAGCCTCGTTGACGAACTGCACGGCGTCCGCGGTGGTGATGTGTTCGAACACCACTTTGAGCGTCGGGAAACGCTCGACCACTCGACGCATGTGCTCATCGATGAAGATTTTTTCGCGGTCGAACACGTCGACATCGCCACGGGTGACTTCACCGTGAACCAACAAAGGCATCCCGACTTCGGCCATGGCCTCAAGCGCAGGGAAGATTTTGTCGATGCTGGTGACGCCAGAGTCCGAGTTGGTGGTCGCGCCGGCCGGATACAACTTGGCGGCATGAATGAAACCGCTGGCCTTGGCCTCACGAATTTCTTCGGGCTGGGTGCGGTCGGTCAGGTAAAGGACCATCAACGGTTCGAAACGGCTGCCAGCCGGACGTGCAGCGAGAATCCGCTGGCGATAGCCGTCGGCTTCAGCGGCGTTGCGCACCGGAGGTACCAGGTTGGGCATGATGATGGCGCGACCAAAGGTGCGCGCGACATCCGCAACGGTATTGGTCAACACGGCACCATCGCGAAGATGAATATGCCAGTCGTCGGGACGCAGCAGGGTCAGGCGGTCGGACATGAGGGGATTCCAGGCGGGTCAAACTGAAGGGAATGCTACCGGAAAAGACTCTCTCAGGCACTCGCTATCAAGTTTTGCGGGAAGCTTCCGATATCCAACAGGTATGCCGTAAACATGTGTGTGTCGGTCTTTTTGTTGTAGAAGCCAGTGGAGCCTCCCGTGCGCCAGCGTTATTTAGCCTTGCTCAGCGTGTTTGCCAGCCTTCCCGCGATGGCGCTCACTTTCCAGACCCGTCTGGAGAGCATCGAGTGGACGGTCGAAGGGGACAAGTTCGAGTGCCGCCTGACTCAACCGATCACCGATTTCGGTTCGGGTGAGTTCGTGCGCCGCGCCGGCGAGCAGGCGACGTTTCGTCTGAAAGCCTATAACTCGATGGTCGGCGGCGGCTCGGCGACCCTGCTGGCAGCCGCAGCGCCCTGGCAGCCGGGGCGGGGCGACATCAATCTGGGCTCGGTGCAGATTGGCAGCGGCAATGTGCTGTTCAACAGTTCTCAAGTTCAGGCCGGGCGCCTGATCAGTGGCCTGATGGACGGGCGCAGCCCGGTCGTTCGACATTATTCGGGCGATGGCCGGGTGTCGGAAGTGCGGTTGTTGCCGGTCAAGTTCAGCAAGGCGTTCAACGATTATCAAAGCTGTGTGGCGAAGCTGCTGCCGAAGAATTTCGAGCAAGTCAAACAAACGCAGATCGGCTTTCCCGGCGACGGCCTGGATCTCGACGCACAGGCCAAGGCCCAGTTGCAGGTCATGCTGGAGTTCATGAAGGCCGATCCGACGGTCAATCACATCGAACTTGACGGCCACTCCGACAACAGCGGCAATCGCCTGGCCAATCGTGACCTGTCGCGGCGTCGGGCCCTGGCGGTCATGGAGTTCTTCAAGGCCAACGGTTATCAGGAATCGCAGATCACCGTGCGCTTTCACGGCGAGCGTTATCCATTGGCACCCAACACCAATGCCGCCAATCGGGCGAAGAACCGTCGGGTCAATGTGCACTTGGCGCGGGTCGCACCCACCGAGCAGCCGGCGCCTCAGACAACCGCATCGACGAGCCCCGCGAAGACATCCTGAACCGGCTGTCATCGTCGCCCGCTCGACATAATCTGTCGCTTCGTCGTCATAAGCTGTCGCGCCTCTGTAAATTATCCTGCATGACCGGTAGACTTGACGGCTTTCCGTAGAACCCCGTGGAGTGATGGCATGGCGGACGTAAACAAGGTCGTTCTGGCGTATTCCGGCGGCCTGGACACTTCGGTGATCCTCAAGTGGCTGCAGGATACTTATAACTGTGAAGTGGTGACCTTTACCGCTGACCTGGGTCAGGGCGAAGAGGTCGAGCCGGCTCGCGCCAAGGCTCAGGCCATGGGCGTAAAAGAAATCTACATCGACGATCTGCGCGAAGAATTCGTGCGTGACTTCGTATTCCCGATGTTCCGCGCCAACACCGTTTACGAAGGCGAGTACCTGCTGGGTACTTCCATCGCTCGTCCGTTGATCGCCAAACGCCTGATCGAAATCGCCAACGAAACCGGCGCAGACGCCATTTCCCACGGTGCCACCGGCAAGGGTAACGATCAGGTTCGTTTCGAACTGGGCGCTTATGCCTTGAAGCCAGGTGTGAAAGTGATCGCTCCGTGGCGCGAATGGGACCTGCTCTCCCGTGAAAAGCTGATGGATTACGCTGAAAAGCACGCGATCCCGATCGAGCGTCATGGCAAGAAAAAATCCCCGTACTCGATGGATGCCAACCTGCTGCACATCTCCTATGAAGGCGGCGTGCTGGAAGACACCTGGACCGAGCACGAAGAAGACATGTGGAAATGGACCGTCTCCCCGGAGAAGGCTCCTGACAAGGCGCAATACCTCGAACTGACTTACCGTAACGGCGACATCGTTGCACTGGACGGCGTCGAAATGACTCCGGCCACCGTGCTGGCGACCCTGAACCGTATCGGTGGCGAACACGGTATCGGCCGTCTCGACATCGTCGAGAACCGTTACGTGGGCATGAAGTCCCGTGGTTGCTACGAAACCCCAGGCGGCACCATCATGCTGCGTGCCCACCGTGCGATCGAATCGATCACGCTGGACCGCGAAGTGGCTCACCTCAAAGACGAGCTGATGCCTAAATACGCCAGCCTGATCTACACCGGTTACTGGTGGAGCCCTGAGCGTCTGATGCTGCAACAGATGATCGATGCGTCCCAGGCTCACGTGAACGGCGTCGTGCGCCTGAAGCTGTACAAGGGCAACGTGATCGTCACTGGCCGCAAGTCCGACGAATCGTTGTTCGATGCCAACATCGCGACGTTCGAGGAAGATGGCGGCGCCTACAACCAGGCCGACGCGGCGGGCTTCATCAAGCTCAATGCGCTGCGCATGCGTATCGCGGCAAACAAAGGTCGCAAGCTGTTCTGAGATCTTTGACACGCTGATGGAATGTGTGGCCTTGTCCAGGACAAGGCCACACATTTGAAAATAGGGATTTTCTGTCTGACATTGCGATTCAACATTCTTGTTGTTTTAAATACCTTCCTGTCCGCTCCCATTGATCCTAAAGAGCTACTGCCTGCTGTGTATCAGCCCGGCAATATTGATCAATGACCGTCACGTCATGTGAACTCAAATTGTAAGCAATGCAAAACGTTGCGCTGCTGCGTTTTTTTGCGTTTCTGCAAAACTTGAGTGCGCTTTCTTTCAGTAACGTCTCCGATTCGCCAACAACGAGAAACACGACAACGTGTGCCGGATTCCCCATGGGCTGGCGAAGCTGTTCCAGAAGGGCGCGGAACTGATTTTTTTTGTTCATCCACCGCGCATCAATGATGTGCAGGTCCTTGAGTGACTCGGGCAGCCGAATAGGGTACTGAACCGAGAGACTTGGCTGTAAGCCGATCTCGTCGGGTGGATCTTGCGCGTTACCTGAACGCTCTGCGTTATCCATCACCTTTATGAAGTGCTTTCCCTTTTCAAAATCGGAAGGCGCATAAAGCGATCGATAATTGAAGTTAAGGGTGGCGAAGAAAAGAAACAGCAAATAAAAGGGAAAACTGATTAAAAACCAGATGTAAATCTCTTTGTTTTCGTCATCTAGGAAGGGCAGAGAGATGGCGGCTGATGTTTCAGACAGTGTTGCGAATATCGCGATGACTGTCATGGGGTTGGTAATTCGTTGTTTGAGTTTTACCATATTTTTTACTCATATTAGTTTGTCTTTTCTCATTGGGTTGGTGTGTGATTGTTGGTGTGTGAAGTTGCTATCGTAACGGTGGTTTTATAATTAGGATATATCTGTTTTGTCATTCATTTGTTATTGATTGACTTTTGGTGTAAGGCTTTGTGTTTGATGTTTCTGGTATAAGTGGCAGGCCGAGAAATATCAATTACCCTACAAGGGTAGACCAATCGTTGGCGTGTGTCGGATCATCTTGGTCAACGGTTGTTGTGTGGCGCGCTGGTTGTAAGTCGAAACAAAAAACTGTTGAATACTGAAATATCATGAGACAGATAAAGTTTCTGGTGCGCCGTGTTTCAAGATTTTTTGTAAGATTATTCCGCGTTGTTTGTAGGGAATGTCTCTCGGTGTGGGTGACTGGGGGGAGCGGCATGCCATGGGTGAAACGACTAGGCTATTGTGCGGGCTCTAAAAATTCGAACAGCGAAAATTGGACTTGCCCATGAATAAAGTGCTGATCGTGGATGATCACCCCGTCATTCGTCTTGCGGTACGTATGCTGATGGAGCGTCATGGCTACGAAGTCATTGCAGAAACAGATAATGGCGTGGATGCATTGCAACTAGCTCGTGAACATATGCCGGATATTGTCATCCTGGATATTGGAATACCTAAACTGGATGGGTTGGAAGTCATTGCACGTCTGGCATCGGCAGCGATGCCAATGAAAGTACTGATATTGACTTCACAGGCTCCCGGGCATTTTTCGATGCGTTGCATGCAATCCGGTGCTGCCGGATATGTTTGCAAACAACAGGATCTCACTGAGTTGCTCAGTGCAATAAAGGCTGTATTGTCGGGCTACAGTTACTTTCCCAATCAAGCCTTGCATACCGTGCGCTCCAGTCTGGGGAATGCCAGTGAAGCCGATATGGTGGATCGTCTTTCGGGGCGGGAGATGATGGTCTTGCAGCAGTTGGCCCGTGGCAAGACCAACAAGGAAATTGCCGATGGAATGTTCCTAAGCAATAAAACCGTCAGTACTTACAAGACGCGGCTGTTGTTGAAACTCAATGCGCGGTCCCTGGTTGACCTGATCGAACTGGCTCAACGCAATGGGTTGGTATGACTGGGCCAGTGCTTGACGGGGCGTAAAGAGTGGGCGTTTTCAAGGTTTCGCACCTAGTAAAAAGCCTCCGTTTCGGGAGGCTTTCAGGTGTCATAGGTCAAAATCGTAATCGGCCAATTGCTTTTGCAGTCGGCGCTCCTCCAGCAGATTATCGATGGTGCGGCGTTTGCTCAGGTTGGTCTTTGCCACTTCAACCACCGGTTCCGCGTCATCGGCCTCAACGGGTGTGAAGTCGTCTTCTACGTCCAATTGCTCTTTGCCAGTGCTCATAAGGTTAACTCCAGGCTAAGACTGCCTTTGGCGCTCCTTATATCGATAATCGCCTCGCGGGTAAAAAAGATTTTTTCAATCGATAAATCAAAAAACCTAATAGCGCCTCAATCGTCCGAAGTCTTGTGCTTGTATTCGCACAGGTCTTCTATCCGGCAACTGCCGCAGCGAGGCTTGCGAGCCAGGCAAACGTAACGCCCATGAAGAATCAGCCAGTGATGGGAATCGAGCAGATATTCCTTCGGCACGAACTTCATCAGTTTTTTCTCGACCTCGACCACATTCTTGCCGGGAGCGATGCCGGTACGATTGCTGACCCGGAAAATATGCGTGTCCACGGCCATGGTCAGTTGGCGGAAAGCAGTATTGAGCACCACGTTGGCAGTCTTGCGGCCGACACCGGGCAACGCTTCCAGCTCTTCACGGGTCTGCGGCACTTCCCCGCCATGGCGTTCCACCAGCAAGCGGCAGGTTTCGATTACATTTTTTGCCTTGCTGTTGAACAGGCCGATGGTCTTGATGTACTCGGACAGACCTTCCACGCCCAGCGCGTAAATCGCCTGTGGCGTATTGGCCACCGGGTAGAGTTTGGCGGTGGCTTTATTGACGCCGACATCGGTCGATTGTGCTGAGAGAATCACCGAGATCAGCAATTCGAATGGCGAGGAGTAGGCCAGTTCGGTCTTCGGCTCCGGATTGTCTTCATGCAGCCTGCGGAAAATTTCCAGACGTTTTGCGGCATTCATGGGCAGTGCGTTTCCTCGGAAGCGATCAATGTGAGGGAGTCGGGCGGGGCCAGGCTTGCCAGGCGGCGATCAGCAAGCCCAGCAGAATGAAGCCGCCAGGTGCCAACGTGGCCAGGCGCAAGCCTGCGTCGCCGAGGAGCTCGCGCAGCAGGCCCAGGCCGACCATCAGCGCGCCGAACAGGACACACAGGCGCAGGCGCTCACGCCATGCACTCTGGAAAAAACCGGTATGTTCCAACACGACGCACTGCAAAGCGATCAGTGCTGCATAAAACCCCGAATGCTGGTGCCATTGAAGTGACCAGACCTGCGCGGCGAGTTCTGCACAACCGGTCAGCGTGGCCGCCAGCAGGACGCCTGCGAACAAGCGGGACGCCGGGATCAGTCGGGATCGCACGACAGCCATGCTCGCACCAAACGCACTGATCACCACGATGAACATCAACCACACACCCAGTGTGGTCATTAACGAGTCAGTGGCGCCGATCAGCGGCGCGAGCATCAGTGAGTTCTGTAAATTTGCGGACTTATTCATGGAGGCCGCTCCCGATCAGCTGACGCGAGTGTTCATCGAAGTAGCGCAGAGCATCGTGGATAGCATTGATCACGGCTCTGGAGGTAATGGTCGCGCCAGCGATTTGATCAAATTGACCCTGATCCTTTTTCAACGCCCAACCGCTGTCGGCGGGTTCATTCAAGGATTTGCCAGTGAACGCCTGAAGCCAGGTATTGGGCCAGTCGGCGATACGCGCACCCAGGCCCGGGGTTTCCGATTGTTTCAGGGTCTTGACCCCCAGCAACTTGCCGTTCGCGTCAATGGCGATCAGCAAGTCTATGGCGCCCGCATACCCGATCGTCTGGCTGCGCAGCAGGACCGCAACGGGTTGGCCGGCCTTGGTGGCGAGGTAGCCGCCCAGCAAGGTGCTGTTGGTCAAAGCCAGGTTACCGAGTTGCAGCGGCTGCTCCAGCGGTTGATTGTCGTAACTGTCGGAGGGCAGCAAATCGAGCAGGTTGCGACTGTCGATCCGTCGCTGTTCGGCTGCGATACGTGGCGCGCTGCTGTACTGCACAAGGTAGGTTGCGCCAATCCCCAGGCCTGCCAGCAACAGCAGAATCACAACGCTCGATGTTCGGCTCATGGCGAAATCGGCTCCTGCCTGGACGCGACAAACCGCTCCAGCGCCGGCACGCAAAGATTCATCAACAACACTGCAAACGCAACGCCGTCCGGATAGCCGCCCCAGGTGCGAATCAGGTAAGTCAGCAGTCCCACGCCCGCACCGAACAGCAGTCGGGCGCCTGGGATTTTTGCACCTGACACCGGCTCCGTGACGATAAAGAATGCGCCCAGCATGCTCGCGCCCGTGAGCAGATGAAACAGGGGGGAACCATGGGAGTCGGAGCCCGAGCCGTTCCAGCACAGCAGGCTGATGACGAATAGGCTGGCAAGCATGCCCACCGGCGCATGCCAGCTGAACACCCGCCGTTGCAGCAGAAACAAACCGCCCGCCAGAAACGCCAGGTTGACCCATTCCACGCCGCGCGCGCCGAAGTGACCGAACGCCGGATTGCCGGCGAAGAGTTCGTCCATGGTCAGGCTTTTGTTGATTCGCAAGCTGTCCAGCGCCGTGGCCTGGACCCACGCATCCGGCGTCTGGCTGAGGCTGAAACCGAACACTTGCCGCAGACCACCGAGCAGGTCCATGCCGTGGGACGAAGGCCAGTGAGTCATTGGTTGGGGAAAGGTCACCAGCACCAAAGCGAAACCGAGCATCGCCGGGTTGAACGGGTTTTTCCCCACGCCGCCATACAGTTGTTTGCCGAGCAGTGCGAATGCCGCGGCGCAGACCGTCAGCCACCATGGGCAATACGGCGGCAAAGCCAGGGCCAGCAGCGTCGCACTGACCAGTGCGCTGCCATCGCTCAAGGTCGGTTTGATCTGGCGTTTGCGCAGCCATAACACCGCCGCTTCAACGGCCAGCGCGGTAACGCCGGCCAGGATCAAATTGATCAATACGCCCCAGCCATACAACCAGAACAGCACCAGCATTCCCGGCACGGTGGCCAGCAACACCAGCTTCATGGCCTGCTGAAGGCGCTCGTCGACCGATTCAAGGGGCGACATAGGCATCCACCTGGCGCTCGGCTTCTTGCAGGCGGGCGCGTGCCTTGTCCAATAATTCAGCGGGTGTGTCGGTGCGACGTTCGAGTTTGCTGACATCCGCGCGAGCGTAGGCCAATTCGGTTTTCAGCTGTCGAAGCTGGCTGTCGATGGGGCGTTTTTCGATACGCGCCAGGTCAGGTAAAGGCTGCTCACTTGCAGTTTCTGCCGCGTGCAGGGCTTTTTCAGCGTCGCCGAGTGCGCGCTCCAGGGCTTCGATTTGCTCGGCCGGTGCGTCACTGGTTTGTGCTTTCTTGAGTTCGGCGCGGCGCATGGCCAACTGTATTTTCGCCCGCTTCAGCTCCGTGTCCTTCACTGGCGCCGCAGGTGCAGCGGCGGGTGGTGCGCTGTTTTCCAACTGCGCCAAGGCGTGTTCAGCGGCGTCGAATTGCTGTTGCAGGACGATCAGTTGCGACTGCTGTTCGAAGGTCGGCGGATGGCCGAACGCCTTGAGCGATTTGTTCAGTTGCGCGCGGCTCATCGCGAGATCGATTTTGGCTTTTTTCAACGCCGCGTCGGCATTGGCCGCTTTCTGCGCACGAACTCTCTCCAGTGCGGCTTGAACCGGGTCGAGCGTTGTCACTTCACTGTGCTGCTGTTGCGCGGCGCGATGTGCCCGGGCCTGACGCTCGGCGAGTTTCTGTTCTTCTTCGCGGTGCAAGCGGGCGTTGCGCTGTTCAAAGCGACGCCGGGCGTGATTGCGTTTGGCGGTACGCGCCTGTTGTACTTCAGGGCTGAATGCCAGGCCACCAACAATCGGCAACACCGTGGCCAGCGGTAATGGCTGCATTTCGATGCAGTCCACCGGGCAAGGAGCCACGCAAAGGTCGCAACCGGTGCATTCGTCGATGATCACCGTGTGCATCAATTTCGCTGCGCCGACGATGGCGTCTACGGGGCAAGCCTGAATGCACTTGGTGCAACCGATACACTCGGCTTCGCGAATGTAGGCGATTTGCGCCGGGGCCGAACCGCGACTGACGTCCAGCTCCAGCACCGGCACTTTCAGCAATTGAGCCAGGGCTGCGATGGTTTCGCTGCCACCGGGCGGGCACTTGTTGATCGGCTCGCCGCTGGCGATGCCTTCTGCGTACGGCTTGCATCCGGGATGGCCACATTTGCCGCACTGGGTCTGCGGCAAGAGGGCGTCGATGCGTTGAATCAGACTCATGTTTTGATCAGTCCGCTGAAACCGAGAAAAGCCACTGCGATCAGTCCGGCGCCGATCAGGTCGATCGGCAGGCCGCGAAAGGGCAGGGGAACATCGTTATCGAGGGTGCGCTGGCGCAAGTCGCTGAACAGACTCAGCACCAGCCAGAACCCCAGCCCGGCGCCGAGGCTCAGGGCTGTGGCGTGGAAAAATCCGTGGTTTTCCTGGGCGTTGATCGGCGCCAGACCGAGCACGCCGGCATTGCCGAGCAGCAGCGGCCAGAGCCCTTCGAACGAAAGCGTCGAAAACACCTTTGCCAGCAACTTCAGCAGCGGTGTGATCAACAACACGCTCAGCGGCAGAAACGCGAACAAACGCAGCGAAGTCAGCTCCAGCGGCGCCAGCAGCCAGTAATAGAGTGCGTAGCCGAGCATTCCGACGATCAGCATCAGGCACGTCGTCGCAATGCCCAGCGCATGCACCTGACGGCGCTCGGAGCCCAGCAGCGGATCGACGCCCAGCGGCCAGTGCAACACGACGTTGTTGATCAGGGCAGCGCTGATAAGCGTAAGAAGCATCTCGGTCATGATCGTGCCGGAAGAAAGAAGCCTTGCTAACAAGGTTAGGCATTATCCGGCAAGGAAGGAGGGGGGGCCAGACATGAAAATCCCACAGTCGCGTCGGGCACGACTGTGGGATCGGTTTGCCGCAGGATCTTACTTGATACGCTGACCTGGCTTGGCACCGCTGTCGGGGCTGAGCAGGTAGATTTCTTCACCGCCAGGACCGGCCGCCATCACCATGCCTTCGGAGATGCCGAACTTCATTTTCCGTGGCTTGAGGTTGGCGATCATCATGGTCAGGCGACCATCGAGCTTGGACGGGTCCGGGTAAGCGCTCTTGATCCCGGAGAACACGTTGCGTTGCTCGTCCCCGATGTCGAGGGTCAGGCGCAGCAGCTTGTCGGCGCCTTCCACGGCTTCGGCCTTGACGATCAGCGCAACGCGCAGGTCGACGGCGGCAAATGCATCGAATTCGATTTCCGGCGACAGCGGATCCTTCGCCAGTTCGCCGTTGCCGGCAGGTGCAGCTTCGCCGGTGTCGGTCTGGCTGGCGGTCAGGTCTTCTTTCGAAGCGTCGGTCATGGCTTGCACTTTCACCGGGTCGATGCGGGTCATCAGCGGCTTGAACTCGTTCAACTGATGGTTGCTGAGCAAGGTCGCATGATCGGCCCAAGTCAGCGGCGCGACGTTGAGGAACGCCTCGGCATCGGCGGCCAACAGTGGCAGCACCGGTTTGAGGAAGATCACCAGTTGGCGGAACAGGTTGATACCCAGTGCGCAGATCGCCTGGACTTCGTCGTGCTTGCCTTCCTGTTTGTTCAGCGACCAAGGCGCCTTGTCGGCGATCCAGGCGTTGGCGCGGTCGGCCAGGCCCATGATTTCGCGCATGGCACGGGCAAAGTCGCGAGCCTCGTAGGCTTCGGCAATGCTTGGCGCTGCGGCGAGGAAGGCTTCGGTCAGTTCTGGCGCGGCGTTACCGGCCACCAGCACGCCGGCATTGCCTTTGTGGATGAAACCGGCGCAGCGGCTGGCGATGTTGACGACTTTGCCGACGAGGTCGGAGTTGACCTTCTGCACGAAGTCTTCGAGGTTCAGGTCGAGGTCGTCGACGCCGCGTCCCAGTTTGGCCGCGTAGTAGTAACGCAGGTATTCCGGCGACAGGTGATCCAGGTAGGTCCGGGCCTTGATGAAGGTGCCGCGGGACTTGGACATTTTCTGACCGTTGACGGTCAGGTAGCCGTGCACGTTGATACCGGTCGGTTTACGGAAACCGGCGCCTTCGAGCATCGCTGGCCAGAAGAGGGCGTGGAAGTTGACGATGTCCTTGCCGATGAAGTGGTACAGCTCGGCGGTGGAATCCTTGCCCCAGAACGCATCGAAATCCAGCTCCGGCGTGCGGTTGCACAGGTTCTTGAAGCTGGCCATGTAACCGATTGGCGCGTCCAGCCAGACGTAGAAGTACTTGCCCGGCTCGCCTGGGATTTCGAAACCGAAGTACGGCGCATCACGGGAGATGTCCCACTGTTGCAGGCCGGCATCCAGCCATTCGGCGATCTTGTTGGCGACAGCGTCTTGCAACGTGCCGCTGCGGGTCCAGGTTTGCAGCATTTCCTGGAAGTCCGGCAGTTTGAAGAAGAAGTGCTGGGAATCCTTGAGCACCGGGGTGGCGCCAGAGATGGCCGACTTCGGATCTTTCAAGTCAGTCGGTGCGTAGGTCGCGCCGCATTTCTCGCAGTTGTCGCCGTACTGGTCTTCGGTGCCGCATTTCGGGCAGGTGCCCTTGATGAAGCGGTCGGCCAGGAACATTTTCTTTTCCGGGTCGAAATACTGCGTGATCGAGCGCGTGGCGATGTGCCCGGCGTCGCGCAGCTTCAGGTAGATCTGGCTCGACAGCTCACGGTTTTCTTCGGCGTGAGTGGAGTGGAAGTTGTCGAAGTCCACCAGGAACTCGGCAAAGTCGGCGCTGTGTTCAGCCTGGACGTTGGCGATCAGTTGTTCCGGGGTGATGCCTTCCTTTTCCGCGCGCAGCATGATCGCCGAACCGTGGGCGTCGTCGGCGCAGACATAAATGCATTGGTTGCCGCGGTGCTTCTGGAAGCGCACCCACATATCGGTCTGGATGTATTCCAGCATGTGGCCAAGATGGATCGAACCATTGGCATAGGGCAGGGCGCTGGTGACGAGGATCTTGCGTGGCTCGGACATGGGGCTCGGCTACTTGATGAAACGGAGGTCGGCCACTATAAAGCGCCGGCGCATATTTTTCACCCCGTGCGCCTGTTTCATTGGATGACTGACGTGGATTCATGCGATGCGCCGCGTTCCTGTAGGAGCCCGGCTTGCCGGCGATGGCGTCCTCAAGTCAGCTATCGCCGGCAAGCCGGCTCCTACAGATCTTTTCGGCATGCCGCCAAACGATCAGAACAGGTACGATACCCGTCTGATTTTCCAGTCTTGCTATCGGAGTTGCCCATGAGCGCCGTCAATCGCGCAGCGGTGGAAGCCGTCCTTCGCCAATACACCGACCCTTACCTGAACCAGGACCCGGTCAGCGCCGGGTGCGTGCGCAACATCGACATCCAGGGTGATCGCGTCAGCGTCCAGCTGGAGTTGGGTTACGCCGCCGGCCTGTTCAAAAGTGGCTGGGCGCAGATGCTGCAGATGGCCATCGAAGGCCTCGACGGCGTCACCAGCGCCCGCGTTGATATCACCAGTGTGATCGCTGCGCACAAGGCTCAGGCACAGATCCCGGGCCTGGCCAACGTCAAGAACGTCGTGGCCGTGGCGTCCGGCAAGGGCGGCGTGGGCAAGTCCACCACCGCCGCCAACCTCGCGTTGGCCCTGGCCCGCGAAGGCGCGAAGGTGGGGATTCTGGATGCGGACATTTACGGTCCGAGCCAGGGTATCATGTTCGGCATTCCCGAAGGCACCCGACCAAAGGTCAAGGATCAGAAGTGGTTCGTGCCGATTGAGTCCCATGGCGTCGAAGTGATGTCCATGGCGTTTTTGACCGACGACAACACGCCGATGGTCTGGCGCGGGCCGATGGTCTCTGGCGCACTGTTGCAACTGGTGACACAAACCGCCTGGGGCGATCTGGATTACCTGGTCATCGACATGCCGCCCGGCACCGGCGACATCCAGCTGACCCTGGCGCAGAAAGTCCCGGTGGCCGGCGCTGTCATCGTTACCACCCCGCAAGACCTGGCGTTGCTGGACGCGCGCAAAGGCGTGGAGATGTTCCGCAAGGTCAACATCCCGGTGCTGGGCGTGGTGGAAAACATGGCGGTGCATATCTGCTCGAACTGCGGGCATGCCGAGCATCTGTTCGGTGAGGGCGGGGGCGTGAAGCTGGCCAGCCAATATGGCGTCGAGCTGCTGGCCTCTTTGCCGCTGTCGATGATCATTCGCGAGCAGGCCGACGGCGGCAAACCAACGGTGATCGCCGAGCCAGACAGCCAGATTGCGATGGTTTACCAGGAACTCGCCCGCCATGTCGGCGCGCGGATCGTGTTGCAGGAAGCGGCGACCCCGGCGATGCCGAACATCACCATCAGCGACGATTAAACGCGATCCAATTGTGGGAGCGAGCCTGCTCGCGATGGCGGATTAACATTCAACGGATGCGTTGACTGGCACACCGTTATCGCGAGCAGGCTCGCTCCCACATTGGTTTTGCGGTGTTGGTCAGATCCGCAACCCGCCATCCATTTCCAGGATCCGGCCGGTGTAGTAGTCGTTCTCGAAGATGTACGCCGCCGAATGGGCGATCTCTTCCGGCTTGCCCATGCGCTTGAGCGGAATCCCGGACGTCATTTTCTCCAGCGCTTCAGGCTTCATGCTCAGCGTCATCTCGGTCTCGATAAAGCCCGGTGCAATGCCCGCAACGCGGATGCCGTAACGCGCCAATTCCTTTGCCCACGTGACGGTCGCCGCAGCAACCCCGGCCTTGGCTGCCGAGTAGTTGGTTTGGCCGACGTTGCCGGCGCGGGAGATCGACGAGATGTTGATGATCGCGCCGCTATTCTTCAGCTCGACCATTTTCGCCGCGACTTCGCGGGTGCACAGGAACACGCCGGTCAGGTTGACGTCGATGACTGCCTGCCATTGGGCCAGGCTCATCTTGGTCATCTCGCCATCCTTGACCTTCAACAGCAGCCCGTCACGCAGGATCCCGGCGTTGTTGATCAAGCCATGAATCGCGCCGAAATCTTCGGCCACCTGGGCGACCATGTGCGTCACTTGCTCTTCATTGGCCACGTTGCACAGATAGGCGCGGGCCTCGACGCCCTTGGCCTTGCACGCGGCAACGGCGTCGTCGAGCTTTTCCTGGTTCAGGTCAACCAGCGCAAGTTTCGCGCCTTTGGCGGCGAAATACTCGGCCATCGAACGGCCTAAACCCTGGCAACCGCCAGTGATAATGATTACTTTGTCAGTGAGTTGCATTCGCGTGCCCCAGTTGCAGGTTGGAGTGGTCTTCCTTCTAGAGAGCCTCTCGATCTGCACCTGATGTGGCCTGGCTGCACATGAGAACTGCCCCGATGGCGGACTGGAACTTTCTGCAGTCGCCTGTCCGTTTTTTCGACGGATTCTATATAAGGAGTCATAAATTGAGCGTTGAAGCGGCCAAGAATGCCCGAGAATTGCTTCTCAAGGAATACCGCGGAGTGCTGTCGACGCACTCCAAGGCGATGCCCGGTTTCCCGTTTGGCTCCGTGGTTCCTTACTGTCTGGACGAGCAGGGCCGGCCGCTGATCCTGATCAGCCGCATCGCCCAGCACACGCATAATCTGCAGAAAGACCCGAAGTGTTCGCTGTTCGTCGGTGAGCGCGGGGCCGAAGACGTGCAAGCGGTCGGTCGCCTGACATACCTCGCCGAAGCAGAAAAACTCGAGAAAGAGGCTGCGATTGAAGCGGCCGCCGAGCGCTACTACCGTTACTTCCCGGACTCGCAGAATTACCACAAGGCCCACGATTTCGATTTCTGGGTGCTCAAACCCGTGCGTCACCGTTACATCGGTGGCTTCGGCGCGATTCATTGGGTCGATCAACTGACGTTGGCCAATCCGTTCGCCGGCAAGGCCGAGGTGAGCATGGTCGAGCACATGAACGCCGATCACGCCAAAGCCATCGCCCACTACGTCGAACTGGCGGGGCTGCCGAAAACCGAGCCGGCGCAACTGGCCGGGATCGACACTGAAGGCATGCACCTGCGCATTGGTCAGGCGCTGTACTGGCTACCGTTTCAAGCCCCATGTAATACGCCGACACAAGTTCGGGAAGCCTTGGTTTTCCTGGCTCACGCCGAACATTGGCCGAAAAATGAAGTGGCCGGTGCTTGAATTCACGAAAGGGCGACGTCATCTAGGGAAGACTGGCAAGGCATTCTTGCGTTGAGGAACCTTTTGATGCGCCCTTTTTTATTGCTCTTTGTACTGTTTCCGGTGTTGGAGCTGTTCGTATTCGTCAAGGTCAGCGGTGCGATCGGGTTTTTCCCGGCGCTGCTGCTGGTCATTCTCGGCTCGATGCTCGGCGTGTTCGTGCTGCGCATCGCCGGCCTGGCAACTGCGCTGCGTGCGCGTGAAAGTCTGAACCGCGGCGAACTGCCAGCCCAGACCATGCTCGAAGGCCTGATGCTGGCCCTGGCCGGTGGTCTGTTGATTCTGCCGGGCTTCGTCACCGACGTGCTGGGCCTGATCATGCTGCTGCCGATCTCACGTCGACTGCTGGCCAATAAAATGCGCCAGCGCGCCGAAGAGGCGGCGATCCGTCAGCGTGCGTTCGCCGATGATCTTCAGCCGCGTGGCGGTCCTGCCCCGCGCGAGCCGTTGGGCCGAGAGCCGAACGTGATCGAAGGCGAGTTCGAACACCGCGATTCCAAGTAAATCGTTTCACCTGCACGGCACCTTCGGGTGCCGTGTTCGTTTTCGGGGCATCAACGTAAAAAATTTCGATGCGCGCCCTTGTAATAAGCTTATGCGCCCTTATGTAACGGTCACCGCAAGGTTTCTGGCAATCACGCCAGACAGACTTCCGCGGTTCGCTTGACGAACCGCACCCGGCACCGCCGGATTTGTTAAACCCGCCGGGACTACACCGGCCGATGAAAACCACAATTAGGAGAGATCGACAATGAAGCTTCGTCCTCTGCATGACCGCGTCGTCATCCGTCGCAGCGAAGAAGAAAAGAAAACCGCTGGCGGTATCGTCCTGCCAGGTTCGGCTGCTGAAAAAGCCAACAGCGGCGAAGTGCTCGCTGTAGGTACCGGCCGCGTGCTGGACAACGGTGAAGTGCGTGCGCTGGCCGTGAAAGTGGGTGACAAGGTTGTGTTCGGCCCGTACTCCGGCAGCAACACCGTGAAAGTCGACGGCGAAGACCTGCTGGTAATGGCTGAGAACGAGATTCTCGCTGTTATCGAAGGCTGATTCCCCGCTCATTTTCCCGCTACTACAAAGTATTTAAGGAATATCGATCATGGCTGCTAAAGAAGTTAAATTCGGCGACTCCGCCCGCAAGAAAATGCTCGCCGGTGTAAACGTCCTGGCTGACGCAGTAAAAGCGACCCTGGGCCCTAAAGGCCGTAACGTGATCATCGAGAAGAGCTTCGGCGCTCCGACCATCACCAAGGACGGCGTGTCCGTTGCCAAAGAAATCGAGCTGAAAGATCGCTTCGAAAACATGGGCGCGCAGCTGGTCAAAGACGTTGCCTCCCGTGCCAACGATGACGCAGGCGACGGCACCACCACCGCTACCGTTCTGGCTCAATCGATCGTCAACGAAGGCCTGAAAGCCGTCGCTGCCGGCATGAACCCGATGGACCTCAAGCGTGGTATCGACAAAGCGACCATCGCGATCGTCAAAGAGCTGAAAGCCCTGTCCAAGCCATGCGCTGACACCAAGGCAATCGCTCAGGTCGGCACCATCTCGGCCAACTCCGACAACTCCATCGGCGACATCATTGCCGAAGCCATGGAAAAAGTCGGTAAAGAAGGCGTGATCACCGTTGAAGAAGGCTCGGGCCTGGAAAACGAACTGTCGGTTGTTGAAGGCATGCAGTTCGACCGTGGCTACCTGTCCCCGTACTTCGTCAACAAGCCAGAGACCATGACTGCCGAGCTGGACGGTCCGCTGATCCTGCTGGTCGACAAAAAGATCTCGAACATCCGCGAAATGCTGCCAGTACTGGAAGCCGTTGCCAAAGCCGGCCGTCCACTGCTGATCGTGGCCGAAGACGTTGAAGGCGAAGCCCTGGCGACTCTGGTTGTGAACAACATGCGTGGCATCGTCAAAGTCGCAGCCGTCAAGGCTCCAGGCTTCGGCGACCGTCGCAAGGCCATGCTGCAGGACATCGCTGTTCTGACTGGCGGTACCGTTATCTCCGAAGAGATCGGTCTGAGCCTGGAAAGCACTACCCTGGAACACCTGGGTAATGCCAAGCGCGTGATCCTGTCGAAAGAAAACACCACCGTGATCGACGGTGCCGGCGTTGAGGCTGACATCCAGGCTCGCGTTCTGCAGATCCGTCAGCAAGTGGCCGACACTTCGTCCGACTACGACCGTGAAAAACTGCAAGAGCGTCTGGCCAAGCTGTCCGGCGGCGTTGCAGTGATCAAGGTTGGCGCTGGTTCCGAAGTTGAAATGAAAGAGAAGAAAGCCCGCGTTGAAGACGCCCTGCACGCTACCCGTGCAGCCGTTGAAGAAGGCGTGGTACCTGGCGGCGGCGTGGCACTGGTTCGCGCTCTGCAGGCTATCTCCGAGCTGAAAGGCGACAACGATGACCAGAACGTTGGCATCCAGTTGCTGCGTCGCGCTGTAGAAGCTCCACTGCGCCAGATCGTTGCCAACTCCGGCGACGAGCCAAGCGTAGTTGTGGACAAGGTCAAGCAGGGTTCGGGTAACTACGGTTACAACGCTGCCACTGGCGAATACGGCGACATGATCGAAATGGGTATCCTGGACCCGGCCAAAGTGACTCGTTCGGCTCTGCAAGCGGCTTCGTCGATTGCCAGCCTGATGATCACCACCGAAGCCATGATCGCCGAGATCAAGGAAGACGCACCAGCTGGCGGCGGCATGCCAGACATGGGCGGTATGGGCGGCATGGGCGGCATGATGTAAGCCAGCCTTACCCCGTACGAAAAAACCCCGCCTGCGAAAGCAGGCGGGGTTTTTTATTGCGTGCCGGAAAGTTGTGTTGCTTTTGAGGGCCCCTTCGCGGGCAAGCCTCGCTCCTACAAGGATCACGCTGAACCTGTAGGAGCGTGGCTTGCCCGCGAAGGCGTCAGATCAGACGCTGACAGGTTCTGCCTTGGTTACTCGATCAGCCTTCAACGCAGGTCGATAAAGGATGTAGTAATACGACCCCAGACAAATCAGCCAGCAGAAAATCGCTGTCCACACGTTGTGCGAGAAAAAATGCGCGCCCTGCAGCATCCGGCCGATGGAAAACACCGTGCCCAGCGCAAACGCGAACACCAGCGCCTTGCGCGCCAGACGCGGACGTCGGTCGCGCAGCACGAAAAACAGCGCAAACAACGTGAAACCGGTGGCGGCATGACCACCCGGCCAGCAACGGCCGGGTTTTTCGGTCGGTGGGCGCGGGCTGAGCAGTTCACTGTAGGTTTCATGACCGCCGAATTGCTCCAGGCTCCATGGGCATTGAACCGCGGTCACCGCTTTGACGGGCGTGACAAAAGAGGTCGCCAGGCCAAGGGACAGCACCAGGCAGCCCAGTTCCCGTTTGAACGGTTTGAGCCGGTCGATGAAAAAGGCGCCGATGAAGCCGAAGATGGCCAACACCGAAAACGCGATGACCACTTGTTTGGCGCGGTCATGCAGGATGTTTTCGAGGAAGTAACTGTGCCGTCCGATGAAATCCCCCGCAGCCGGGTCATAGAACATCCTCGCCAGGTCCATGTCCACGGACGTCAGTTCGAGCAGCACCAGAATGATCGCCGCAACGGCGGGCACACCCAGGCACACCCAGAAGTTCAGAGGGCGAGAGGCGGGGCGGGCAGTGGTCGAAACCATGGCAGTTCCTTGGTCGGTTAAATGTTCTTGAGAGCGCAGCCGCGCGGAGTTTGGGCCTGTTTCTGTCGCGGCTGTGTGAACCGATAGTGAAAAAATCGTCAACGTCACACCGGGTTAATCAATGGGTTTGACCACTGCACACAGTTCTGGCTCTGCGCCACGCCAGGCCTTAAGCTGCGCGGGCCAAGACGGCCGTTACTGTGTACGGAGGAGGTGCCCATGCGAATTCTATTGGTTGAAGACAACCGCGATATCCTGGCCAATCTGGCCGATTACCTGGGGCTCAAAGGCTACACCGTGGATTGCGCGCAGGACGGTTTGTCTGGCCTGCACCTGGCGGCCACCGAGCACTATGACTTGATCGTGCTCGACATCATGTTGCCCGGCATCGACGGCTATACCCTGTGCAAACGCCTGCGCGAAGACGCTCGTCGTGACACCCCGGTGATCATGCTGACCGCTCGCGATCAACTGGACGACCGGCTGCAAGGCTTCAAGTCCGGGGCCGATGATTACCTGATCAAACCTTTCGCCCTGTCTGAACTGGCCGCGCGGATCGAAGCGGTGATGCGACGGGCGCAGGGCGGCGGTCGTCGTACCCTGCAGGTCGGCGATCTGAGCTACGACCTCGATACCCTGGAAGTCACCCGCGAAGGGCGCTTGCTGAAACTCAATCCGGTCGGCCTGAAACTGTTGGCCGTGCTGATGCAGAAAAGTCCGCACGTCTTGCGCCGGGAAATTCTCGAAGAGGCCCTGTGGGGCGATGACTGCCCGGACAGCGACAGCCTGCGCAGCCACGTCCACCAATTGCGTCAGGTGATCGACAAGCCGTTCGCCAAGCCGTTGCTGCAAACCGTACACGGTGTGGGTTATCGCTTGGCCGAGGGCCGTGATGGAGTTTAAACAGAGCCTTGCTCAACGGATCATCATCGCCTTTGCGCTGATGAGCGCATTGGTGGCAGGCGCCTTCGCCATGGGCATTGTGGCAACCGTGCACCTGGTGGAAGAAAAACTGATTTCGGCAGGTCTGGGTGGCGATCTGCAACGTCTGTTGTTGATGGACAGTGTCTCTGACTGGAGCCATCGCCCCGAACCAGACCAGCTGTTCTACTTCAGCGGCGGGCCGGGCGATTTCGACTTGCCCAAGGATTTGCGACATCTGGAGCCGGGTTTTCACGAGGTGTTCCGGGAGCAGCTGTCGTATCACGCGATGGTCGAAGTCGTCGACGGCCGGCATTATGTGCTGCTGCAAGACCAGAGTGATTTCGAAGAGCGCGAGCGGGTGCTGTTCGCGGTGGTGCTGGTGGGCTTCGTCCTGAGCCTGGCGTTGGCGGTGTTCCTCGGCTGGGTCCTCGCGCGCAAAGTGATGGCGCCGGTGGTGCGCCTCGCCCGGCAGGTCCGTCACCGCGATCAGCTCCTGGGGCTGGCTCCCCCGTTGGCACCGGACTACGCCGCTGATGAAGTGGGCGAGCTGGCGGTAGCCTTCGACGCCACCCTCGGGCGCTTGCGGCAGGCATTGACCCGGGAGCGATTGTTCACCAGTGACGTCAGCCACGAATTGCGCACGCCGTTGATGGTGCTGGCCAGTTCCTGTGAGCTGTTGCTGGAAAACCCCGGCATCGACCAGCGGGGGCGGGCTCAGGTTGAACGAATCGCCCGCGCCTGCGAAGAGATGCGTGAGCTGGTGCAAACCTTCCTGATGCTGGCCCGCGCCCAACATGAAGACGCCAGCATGGCGCCGCAACAGTCCTTGAGCCAGGTCGCCGGCGGGCTGCTCAATTTATGGCGAGAACCGATCGAGGCAAAAGGGCTGTCGCTGATATTTGAACCGGGCAATCCGGCCAGCACTTGCTACAACGCAACCCTGTTGCACGCAGTCATGGGTAACCTGCTGCGTAACGCGCTGCATTACACCGAACAGGGCTTCATCCGTTTGACGCTGACGACCGCCGGTTTCACGGTCGAGGACAGCGGTGTGGGCATTCCCGAGGAAAAACGCGAGGCGATGTTCGAACCGTTCGTGCGTGGCAACGAGAAACGCGGTGAAGGCCTGGGGCTGGGCCTGTCGCTGGTGCAGCGGATCTGCGAGAACCAGGGTTGGAATGTCAGCCTGACGAACATGGAGCCCAATGGCTGTCGTTTTCAGGTGACGCTGAGTCAGCGCGATAGTTGATTTCGTTGGTGGCCCTCGGCCACTGCCGTCAACCTGTAAAACCTCGAAATAAATCGGGGTTTTACACCACGATTTTTTCACGAAGGCATGACCTGGCGCTGACACACCATTCCTTAGGGTAGTGGTCATCAGAAACGCAGGAGCCCTTCGTGATGGCTGGCCCGATCAAACTTGATTTTTCCGAAAAATACGACGATCAACACGCTCAGAAATACCTGCGCAAACATCAGGACGGACTCGGTCGCCGACTGTCCCATTGGCGTGACGAGCAACTGGCGCGCAAGGCTTTGACACTGGCCGGTGAACCTGGCCTGGTTCTCGATTTACCCTGCGGTGCCGGGCGCTTCTGGCCACTACTGGCGGAAAAAGCCAATCGGGTGATTATCGGTGCGGACAACTCCGAGTCCATGCTGAAGATCGCTTTGAAGGCGCAACCGGCCGATGTGGTGAAACGGGTACAACCCTTGCACACATCTGCGTTCGACATTGCCTTGCCTGATAACGCCGTCGACAGCATTTTTTGTATGCGCTTGCTGCACCACATCGGTGAAGCCGAGCATCGACTGGCCATTCTGCGTGAGTTCGAACGCGTCACGCGTGACAGTGTGATTCTTTCATTGTGGGTAGACGGCAACTTCAAAGCCTGGAAACGCAGGCGGCTTGAAAAAACACGTGGGCATCTCGGTTACCAAAACCGATTTGTGTTACCGGCTGCTACGGTCGAAAGGGAGTTCGAGCAGGCGGGTTTTCGAATCCAGGAACAACTGGACTTTCTACCGCTCTATGCCATGTGGCGGGTTTATGTATTACGCAAGAGGTAACTCAATGGCAGTGCAGTGTGCAGCAGAAACGGACGTCGCTTCCCAGGATCGCTTTGACTATTTCTGGAATCAGCGCGGTGAATGGGTTGAAGAACCCAACGTCCGTCGCGGCGGCGAAAGTGGCGTGCAGCGTATCAAGAGCAGCAGTGGACAACTGCTCTACGTCAAGCGTCAGACCGGACATACCTATCGGAGTTGGCTGCATCCATTCGGTCGGCCGACGGTGTTGCGTGAGCGAGATGCGCTCATGGGCATGCGCCTGATCGACGTACGTGTTCCGGAAATCGTTTTCTGCGGTGCGCAGCATGACCCGGTTCACAAGTGGCGCGCATTGCTGGTGACCAAGGCACTGGACGGTTTCGAAGAAATCGAACACTGGTATGCAGGTGGTGGTCGCGAGCGCCATGGCGAGGCGGTGCATGACCGGATCCTGAAGGATCTGGCCGAGAATCTGGCCCGCATGCACAAGGGCCGCTGGCAGCACGGCTGCCTCTATATGAAGCACGTATTCGTACGCGTCACTGGTGAGGGCGAGGCCGCCAGCGTCGAGATTGCCATGCTCGATCTGGAGAAGAGCCGGAAACGTTTGACCGCCCGTCGCGCCGCTACCCATGACATGCGGCAACTGCGCCGCCACTCGTCGTTCAGCGACACGGACTGGAAAAATCTCGTCTACCTTTATGAGACGGCGTTTGGCAGCGCTATCAAAGGTTTATAGCAATGAAACTCGAAATTGCTAGAGGTTTGTTCTTGATAGGAGCCTTGGCAGTTGCTTCACTGGCGGTGGCGGCTTGGGAGCAGCCCCGCACGCAGGTCCTCGGTTCAGTGAACGGGGACGCGCGTTGTCCGATGCCGCGGGTTGCGAAGGCGACCGTTGCAACCCAACCCGATCATGATTTATTACTGTTCATGTTCGGACTTTCTCAAGGACTGAGGCCGCAGAGTTGACCAGATTGAAGCCCAAATAAAAGGCCTCGCAAAATGCGAGGCCTTTTTCATTTCCGTGTCTCTTACGCTCTGTAGGAGCCGGCAAGCCGGCTCCTACAAGGATTATGCGTTCACTGGTTTATCGGGTTTGGCCAGCAACGTGTACACGCACGGCAGCACAAACAGCGTAAACAACGTCCCGATCGACATCCCCGTGGCGATCACTGTGCCGATGTCGAACCGGCTGACAGCGCCCGCGCCCGTGGCGATGATCAACGGCACCATGCCAAATACCATCGCCGCGGTGGTCATCAGCACCGGACGCAGACGAATGGCCGCTGCTTCCTCAACCGCTTCGCGCGGCGTCAGGCCCTTGTCCTTGCGCAACTGGTTGGCGAACTCGACGATCAGGATCCCGTGCTTGCTGATCAATCCGATCAACGTCACCAGTCCGACCTGGGTGTAGATGTTCATGCTCGACCAGCCGAGGAACAGCGGAATCAGAGCGCCGCAGATCGACAGCGGCACGGTCACCAGAATCACCAGCGGGTCGCGGAAGCTTTCGAACTGCGCCGCCAGCACCAGGAAAATGATCGCCAATGCCAAGGCAAAAGTGACCCACAGCGCACTGCCTTCCTGCACGTACTGCCGCGATGCACCGGCATAGTCGACGGCAAAACCTGCGGGTGCCTCTTCCCGGGCAATCTGACGCACCGCGTCGAGGGCTTCACCCATGCTCACCAGCGGGACCCCGGACAGGATCGCCGAGTTGAGCTGCTGGAACTGATTCAGTTGCCGTGGGCGTGCCCGGTCGGTCACGGAAATCAGGGTCGACAGGGCCAGTAGTTCGCCCTTGGTGTTCTTCACGTAATAGTTGTTCAGCCAGTCGGGGTTGTCCCGGAAAGGCCGTTCGACCTGCGCGATGACTTTGTAGCTGCGACCTTCAATGGTGAACCGGTTGATCTCCGCCTCGCCCAGCAACGTCGCCAGCGTGCCGCCCAGATCCTGCATGGACACGCCCATTTGCGCGGCCTTCGCCCGATCGATATCGACCACGACTTCGGGTTTGTCAAAGGCCAGGTCAACGTCGACGAAGGCAAACTTGCCGGACTCCATCGCGCGTTTTTTCACCCGGTCCATCACTTGCAGCAGCGACTCGTAATTGTTGGCGGTATTGACGACGAATTGAAACGGCAGCCCTTCGCCGGTCCCCGGCAGGGAAGGCAGGTTGAAGCCGAAAATCTGCAACCCTGGAATGCTTTCCAGTTTGCTCTGGACCGCGGGCAGGATCTGCATTTGCGTGCGCTCACGCTCGTTCCACGGTTTGAGCAGGAAACCGCCAATCCCCGATTGCACGCCGTTGAAGCCGTTGATCTGGAACGATGAGTAGTACTCGGGAAACGCCTTGAAGATGCTGACGAACTCGTCGGTGTAGGTGTTCAGGTAATCAAGGTTGGTCGGCTGCGGGGCGCTGGCCAGCATGAAAATGACGCCCTGGTCCTCGTCCGGTGCCAGTTCCGATTTGGTGAAATTGAGCAGCACCGGAATCAGGCACAGCACGATCACCGCGAACACCAGCACCACCGGCCGCGTGTTGAGCGTGCCGTGCAGCATGCGCTGGTAGCGGCGCTTGAGACCTTCGAAAATCAGGTCTAGCCGATGAGCGAGGCCGCTGGGGTTTTCGTCGTGGCGCAGCAGAAAGGCGCACATCATCGGCGACAACGTCAGGGCGACGATGCCGGAGATCACCACCGCACCGGCCAGCGTCAGGGCGAACTCCTTGAACAGCGCCCCGGTGAGGCCGGTCAGGAAGCCGATCGGGGCGTAGACCGCCGCCAGGGTGATGGTCATCGAGACTACCGGCATGGCGATTTCCCGGGCGCCTTCAATGGCGGCGTCCAGCGGCGTCTTGCCTTCTTCGATGTGACGGTGGATGTTTTCCACCACCACGATGGCGTCGTCCACCACCAGGCCAATGGCCAATACCATCGCCAGCAGGGTCAGCAGGTTGATCGAGTAGCCCATCATCTGCATGAAGAACATCACGCCGATCATCGACAACGGAATGGTCACCACCGGGATCACCACCGAACGCAGCGCCCCGAGGAACAGAAACACCACGACGATCACGATCAACACCGCTTCGAACAGGGTTTTCACCACTTCGTCGATCGAGGCCTGGATGAACAACGTGGCGTCGTAGGCAATTTCACCCTTGAGGTTCGGCGGCAGCTGGGCTTCCAGGTCCGGCATGATCTTGCGCACTTCCTTGATCACGTCCAGCGGGTTGGCGCCGGGCGTTGCCTTGATGCCGATGTACACCGAGGGCGTGCCACCGAAGGAGCTGATGGTGTCGTAGTTTTCCGCGCCCATCTCGACCCGCGCGACATCGCTGAGCAGCACCCGGCTGTCACCGTCGACCTTGAGCGGTATCGCGGCGAAGGCTTCGGCGGATTTGAGCTCGGTGTTGGCGTTGATGCTGGTGACCACGTACTCGCCTTTCACTTCGCCAGCGGCGGAGAGGAAGTTGTACTTGCGCACGGCATCGGTCACATCGCTGGCGCTGAGGCCGAAACCCGCCAGTTTCACCGGGTCCAGCCACAGGCGCATGGCGAATACCTGGTTGCCGAGAATCTCGGCTTCGGCCATGCCTGGCAGGGTCGCCAGTTTTGGCTGGATGACCCGTGACAGGTAATCGGTAATCTGCGGGTTAGTCATTTCCTTGCTGAAGAAGCTGATATACATCAATGCCGACGCATCGGCGGCTTCCTTGCTCAGTACCGGGTCTTCGGCGTCCTGAGGCAACTGGTTTTTCACTTCGTTGGCCTTGGCCAGCAGCTCGGTGAACAAGCGGTCGCTGTTGGAACCGATGCGTGCGTAGATCGAGATCACCGAGAAGTTCTGGCGACTGACCGAGGTCATGTAGTCGATGCCCTCGGCGCTCGCCAGGCTCTGTTGCATCGGTTGGGTGATGTAGCCCTGAATGGTTTCGGCGTTCGCCCCGGGGTACGCGGTGGTCACCGTGATCAGGGCGTTTTCCATTTGCGGATATTGGCGCAGCGGCAGCTTGCTCCAGGCCTGAAAGCCCAGCAGCACAATCAACAGGCTGACCACGGTGGCGAGCACCGGGCGGCGGATGAACGGGTCGGTAAAAGCCATGGGGATTCCTTGATCAGTCCGCGCGTGGCGGGCTGTTCTTCTCGGCTAAAGTCTTGTCGTCGCTGATGGCAATGTGCGCGCCGTTGTCCAGTTTGATCTGGCCGGCGGTGACCACTTTTTCGCCGTTCTGCACGCCTTTGGTAATCATCACCTGCCCATCGCGTCGTTCGCCGGTTTCGATGAAACGGCGTTCGGCGATCAGGATCGGTTGGCCCTTGTCGTCTTTTTCGAGGCTGCCGTCTTCGGTTTTTTTCTGCGCTGCCACGTACAACGAATTGCCGTACAGCGTGTACGTGATCGAGCTTTCCGGCACGACGATGCGCGGCTGCGGGTTGGGCAGCATCACCTGCAGGCTGGCGAACATGCCCGGTAACAGTTTGCCGTCGGGGTTGGCCAGGGTCGCGCGGACCTGCATGTTGCGCGTGCTGTTCTCGATTTTCGGATTGATCGCGCTGATGGTGCCGGGGAAGGTCTGCGCCGGGTAGGCCGCGACGATGATTTCAACCGGCTGGCCAATGGCGATCTTCGGCACCGACTGTTCGGGCACGAAAAAGTCGACGTAGAGACTGCTGAGGTCTTGCAGGGTGGCAATCATGGTGCCGCTGGCAAGGTAGTCGCCAACGTCCACCTGCCGAATGCCGATGGTCCCGTTGAAGGGGGCCGCGATGCTCTTTTTGCCGAGCGCAGCCTTGAGTTGATTGACCGTGGCTTTGCTTTTTTTCAGCACCGCCGAAAGTCGGTCGAATTCACCTTTGGAAATGGCCTGGCTGCCCACCAGTTGGCTACCGCGACCGAAATCGAGCTGGGCCAGCCCGAGGTCGGCCTGGGCGGTTTCCAGCAAGGCACTTTCCACGGCGCTGTCGAGGCGCAGGAGTGGTTGACCGGCCTTGACCTTCTGCCCTGATTCGAACTGCAAATCGATGACGGTGCCGTCGGTCTCCAGGCTCAGGTCCACGCCTTGCAGCGCCTTGAGCGTGCCGACGGTAGGCAGGCGTTCCTGCCACGGTTGCTCGGTAGCAGTAGCCACGGCGACGCTGATCGGCGGTTTCGGCACAGCGAAGCCTTGAATCATCGTGTAGATGGAGAAGGCTTTGTAACCGGCCAGAACCAGCACGATCAACAGAACAACACCCAACATGATCAGCATGCGGCGACGCAGCATATTTCCACTTCCTTGGAGAAAATCAGGTGAGACAGTCGGGCACATTACCGCGAGTGCACAGGGTATTCCAATCGATGTTTTCGAGGTTTCCCCCATCCTGTAGGAGCCGGCTTGCCGGCGATAGGGCCACAAGATATTGCGGTGATCTTCAGATCGCCATCGCTGGCAAGCCAGCTCCTACAGGGGAAAGCGTTTGCTGAAGGAACGGCGTCATTACGCCATCAAATGCAGGTGGTTATCCCAGAGCCCCGCAGGCAGTTCGAGGGGTTTTGCAACAAGGTTTGTCTGGCGGCAATCGTAGTACCGGCATCGGCCTTGACCCGAGGTCACGACAAAACCGTCTGCCACCGCACCCACCCCGGCGCAATCGGGAAGCGGCGCATCCAGGCGCACTTCACCGCTGTCCATGTCCCAGATGAAAAAGCGATTGCCCCGCGGCGCTGTCAACGCGACCAGGCGCAAATCACTGTGCACCGCGACACTGGCGGTGTAATGCCCCATGGCTTGCAATTGATGCTCGGGCACCGGGAACGCCACGAACGGTTGCCCCGGACGCTTGATCGCCAACAGCTCCGACGACTCATGGGACGGCCCCATGAATTGCTGACCGGCGACGATGGTGCCATCACTGGCGATCCCCAGGTGCCGCACGCTGTTCATCTGTTGTGCGAGGGTTTCCTTGCTCAGCAATGTACCGTCGCGCTGCATCAGCACCAGGCTTGGTTCCATGGCGTTGAGGTTCATCTCGACGCGGCTTTCAGCCTCGGTGCGAATGCCGCCGTTGGCCACCACCAGGGTTTCGCCATCGGGCATCCACGACACCTGATGCGGGCCGATGCCATGGGTCGAAATTTCGCCGCTGTGCACCAGACGCTCGCCTTCGAACTTGTACACACCGAGCAGGCCGCGACCGGGATCGGACGTGTCGTTCTCGGTGGCGTACAGCCAGTCGCCGCTCTGGTGAATCACCGCGTGACCGTAGAAGTGCCGGTTCGGTTGCGAGGCCACGGTTTGCAGCAGCGTGCCGTCGCGCAGGTCGATCAGGTAACTTTCGGTGCCTGGACGCCGGGCGACGAACAGCGCGATCGGCAGCGTCGGGTGGTTGATGATGTCGTGGCAGCGCTGGCCGACCTGGGTGGCGAACACCCGCGTACCGTCCAGCCGATAACCGACGGCGTAGTGCTTGCCGTCGCCATCGTCCCGCGCCGAGAGCAGCAGCGGGCTCTTGTCCTTTTGCTTGAACAGCGTCCAGCCGCCCAGTGTCACTGCTCCCAGCAGCAAACTACCTAACGTCAGAGCCTGTCGTCGCAGCATGGCACTCGCCCTCATCAGTCACCGTCGTTGGCGTTGAAGCCCAGTTGGATGCCCAGCGCCTTGGCCAGTTCGCCTTCGTGCAGGCGGTGGACGACATTGAGGCTGTCGTAGATGTCGTTGAGCTGCTGGCGACCGGCGTCGTCGTTGAGCATTTCAGTCAGCGAACGCTGGTTGCTGGCGAACAGTTTCAGGGACGCGGCGTAGGTGGCGTCGATCTTGTCGGCCAAAGGTTTCTGCTCGCTTGGCAGCAAGCCACGCAGGCCTTTGTTGTCGACGCCTTCCCACACGGTTTTGGCGGCGGCGAGGCTCGCTTCCATACTCGTCAGGGATGACTGGCTGCGCCACTGGTCAGCCTGGAATGGTTGCGGCACACCCTTGGTCTGGCGGCCCATCGGCGTGCCGAGTTTTTTCTTCAGGCTGTCGAGAGCGGTGACCTGTACACGCAGCAGATCGGCAATCGCTTCGTGGGAGTCGGCGTAGCGCTGGTTCGGGAATTTGCTCAACTGCGCGAGCATGCCGTCGGTGTTGTTCCAGGTTTGCAGAATTTCTTCGGCCAGCTGTTTCTGACGCTCGCCAATGGCTTTCAGCAGAGGGCAATACTTGGCTTTTTGCGCCTCGTTGGCCACGTCAGGCTTGCTGTCGAACAGGATGTATTCGTAGGCCGAAAGGCCTTGCACCACAACGCTGGATTTGGCCAGGGCGGTGGCATCGATCTGCGGTTGCGCGGTCACCAGTTGCTCGACCTGACGGCCCACCAGGTTTTTCTTGTCCGGCCAGAATTGCACCTGCCAGGCGCGATTGCCTTCGGCCAGCGGCCCGATCAGCAACGGTTGCAGCTCGGCCCAGGCTTTCTGCGCATGGAGGAAATCGGCACGGGCGGTGTCGAGGTTTTCCTTGCCTTCGCAATAGGCCAGCGCGCTGACGGCCAACTGGCGATCGGCTTCAACCCAGCGCGTGTAGGTCGGCAGGATCACCGACTTGGCGATGGCCGCCGACGTGACAGCTTGCGGATCCTGCGGTGAGCAGGCGCCGAGGGCGAGTGCGGCAAGGCTGGTGAACAACAACTTGGGACGGAACATTTAGGGCTCCCGCTAAGGAATACGTTTAAAGGGAATTCAAAAACGCCAGCAACGCCGCGCGCTGCTCGGCATTGAAAGACAAAACCTGTTGCTGGGCCGCTTTTGCTTCGCCGCCATGCCAGAGCACGGCTTCGAGCAGATTGCGGGCGCGGCCGTCATGCAAGAACTGGGTGTGGCCACTGACTGCCTGCGTCAGGCCGATGCCCCACAACGGCGGCGTGCGCCAGTCGCGGCCACTGGCCTGGAATTCGCTGCGGTTGTCGGCCAGGCCGTCGCCCATGTCGTGCAGCAGCAGATCGCTGTAAGGGCGAATCACTTGATTGGCCAGTTCAGGTTCTGCCGCGTTGGCGGCGGTGGTGTATTTCGGTGTGTGGCAGGACTGGCAACCAGCCTGGAAAAACAGGCTCTTGCCGGCCAGCACTTGCGGTGTGCCGACATCGCGGCGAGCCGGTACGGCAAGGTTACGGCTGTAGAACAGCACCAGACGCAGAATGTTATCGCTGACTTCCGGTTCGCCGTCCGGGCCGTTGCCGTTCGGCGCCTGTTTGCAGGCGGTTTGCGCGTCGGTGCAGTCATCAAAGGGTCTCAGGCTGGTCGTGAGGCCCATATCACCAGAAAACGCGTGAACGTTCTGTTGATTGAGGTTCGGCTGCCCGGCCTTCCAGCCGAATCGGCCGAGGACGGTTTTCTGTTGTGCGTCATCCCAGACCTGGTTCGGTCGGCCATTGATGCCGTTTTTCTCTTTGGCCTGCGCAGCGGCATTGGCCAGGATCGCTTCTTCCGGGATCGCCTCGAGCAGCCCAAGGCCAATCATCGGCGGGGCGACGCGCGCCGAGAAACGTGTGTCCGGGTGCATCGGGCCGTAGCCGAGTTGGGTGATCTGCAATGTCGGCTTGCGCAACTCGACTTCGGTGCCGTCCTTGAAACGCACCGGCACCGGCGTGTAATCAACCCGAACCTTGCCTTCCGGAACCACGCCGGGCACCGACATGTCCTGGAACTGGCCGCCGTAGACCGGCTCGGGCACGACACCTTGCTGCTCGATGATTTTGGCGTAGGTCGGTGAATCGGGTATCGACAGGCGCACCAGCATCGAAACGGCATTCACCGCATCAGGTGCAGGCGGGTGACCGCGACCGTCCTTGATATGGCAGCCCTGGCAAGCGTTGGTGTTGAACAGTGGGCCGAGGCCGTCGCGGGCCGTGGTGGTCGACGGGGCGATCACCCAGGGGTTGCGGAAGAAACTGTTGCCGACGCTGAAGTCCACGCGCCGTGACGGCGGCAGGTTGGCGGAGGGCAGGGAAAAGGCGTTCTGATCGGTCTTGCGCACGGTCGCGCTGCCACCGGACCTGGCTTCACCGGGTTCGGCCTGGGTAAAACGCGGGGCGTCATCGCAGGCACTCAGGCCCAGGGCCAGAAACAGTGCGGACAAGCGAAGAGGCAGCGAGGGCATCAGACATCCTGCAAGACGAGCAAAACAAGGGCGCAAAGTCTAACAGGGCAGGGGAGATTGAATAAGAGGAATTATCGTTTGGTTGATGTGGGGCAGGGTTTTCCGGCAAACCACGATCCCTTGTAGGAGCGAGCCTGCTCGCGATGGTGTGTCAGTCGACACTTGCTTGGCTGACACACCATCGCGAGCAGGCTCGCTCCTACAGGGGGGCGGTGTCTGGCAGGCATGAAAAAGGCGACCCGAAGGTCGCCTTTTTTTTCAGCCAGCGTTGATCAGAATTCGTGATCAGCGTTGTCCGGGTTCAGGTCGCTGATGCCCAGCTTGCCAGCGGCAGCTTCGATCGAACCGGTTTGCTTGACCAGCGAAGCGATGGCGTCACGAACGATCTGGTTGCCAGCGGTGTTGCCGGCAGCGATCAACTGGTCGTAGTGCTCACCCTTGTTGGCGTGATCGACAATGACCTGCATCTTGGCTTCGGTCGCAGCCAGGTCGGCTTTCAGCGCGGTGTCGGCCGCCGGGTCCGCCTTGGCCACCAGAGAGGACAGGCTGGCGCCGGTCATTTTGGTGCCGTCGACACGGGTGTATTCGCCCAGGTACACGTTACGAATGCCTTTGGCATCGTAGAACTGCGAGTTGTGGGTGTTGTCGCTGAAGCAGTCGTGTTCGTCTTCAGGGGAGTTGGCTTCCAGGGAAACCTTCATGCGCTCGCCCGCCAGTTCGCCCAGGGACAGGCTGCCCATGCCGAACAGCATTTTGCGCAGGCCGGAATCCACCGGTTCCGCTTCCAGGGTGGCGCGGTAGTTGTCGGCCACGTTCGGCTTCCAGTTACCGACCATTTCTTCCAGGTCGCTGACCAGCAGTTGAGTCACGGACTTCAGGTAAGCGCGACGACGATCGTTGTGACCGCCGGTGGCGCCTTTGCCTTCCAGGTAGTCGGAGGCTGGACGGTTGCCGGCGCCAGGGCCGGTGCCGTTCAGGTCCTGGCCCCAGAGCAGGAATTCGATGGCGTGGTAGCCGGTGGCGACGTTGGCCTCGGAACCACCCAGCTCGTTCAGGCTGGCGAGTTTTTCCGGGGTGATGTCTTTCACGTCGATCTTGTCTTCGCCGACCTGAACTTGAGTGTTGGCGATGATGTTGGCGGTCGCGCCCGGGTTACCCAGTGCGTGCTCGTAGGATTTGTCGACGTAGTCGATCAGGCCTTCGTCCAGTGGCCAGGCGTTCACCTGACCTTCCCAGTCGTCGATGATGGTGTTGCCGAAGCGGAACACTTCGCTCTGCAGGTAAGGAACGCGAGCAGCGATCCAGGCAGCCTTGGCGGCTTTCAGGGTGTCGGCGTTCGGCTTCGCGAGGAAGGCGTCGACGGCGGTTTGCAGGGTTTTCGCGGTGGATTCGGCATCGCTGTAAACGGCGAAGACGATGTCGGCGTAATGCGCGACAACGGCTTTGGCAGCGGCTTCGTCGACTTTGCCGGCAGCAGCTGGCGCAGGCGCAGCGGCCGGGGCCGTGGTAGTGGCGGCTGGCGTAGGCGCTGGGGCGGCAGCTTTGTCTTTGCCTTCGCCACAACCGGCGAGGGAAATAGCGATGGCCAACAGACTGGCGGTAGCCAGAGGCATACGAATCATGGCGAACATCCTGCTTCGAGAGGGGGTGGAATGGCGCAGCTAGCGCGCGAAACTGCGACATAATGCAAATCTTTCGCATTATGTGTAAAGAGTTGTTCTTGGAAATATTTCTTATTCAGATAGCGGATGTTGCACTTTGTAGGAGTGAGCCTGCTCGCGATGAACGTGAACGATAACGCGTGCAGACTGAAAGAATGCGTCGCCTTGGAGTTCATCGCGAGCAGGCTCGCTCCTACAGGAACCCTACAAAATAGCCGCGTTGCTGCGCTGGGCCTGCTTCAGATAGGCGCCCAGTTCTCGCGCCGGCAGTGGCTTGCTGTAAAAGTAGCCCTGACCTTCGTGGCAGCCTTCGGAAATGATGTAGGCCTCTTGCTCGACGGTTTCCACCCCCTCCGCAATGACCTGCATGCCAAGGCTCTTGCCCAACTGGATGATGGCCCGAACGATGGTTGCATCGTCGTCGTCATCGAGCAGGTCTTGTACGAAGCTCTTGTCGATCTTGATCTTGTCCAGCGGCAGGCTTTTCAGGTAACTCAGCGATGAGTAGCCGGTGCCGAAGTCGTCGATGGCGATCAACGCACCGGAGCGACGCAGGCTCAGCAGATGCTGGGCGGCGGTGCTGATGTCTTCCATCAGGCCGGTTTCGGTGACTTCCAGCTCCAGGCTGCGCGGTGGCAGGCGGTACATTTGCAACAGGTTGTTGACCACCCGCGGCAGCTCGGCGTGGTGCAACTGCACTGTGGACAGGTTCACCGCCATGCGCAGGTCGGTGAAGCCCTGGTCATGCCAGTCGCGCAATTGTTTACAGGCCTGATCCAGCACCCATTCGCCAATGGCAATGATGGTGCCGTTCTGTTCGGCCAGCGGGATGAACAGGTCCGGCGGCACCAGCCCGTGTTCGGGATGTTGCCAGCGAATCAATGCTTCGACACCCACCACCCGATGATCGCGGTAGCTGATCTGCGGCTGGTAGACGAGGTAGAACTGGTCGCGGATCAACGCGTCGCGCAGGTCCTTTTCCAGTTCGCGACGGCGACGCATCTCGGTGTCGACACTGGCGATATAGAACTGGTAACGGTTGCGCGAGCGAGTCTTGGCCAGGGTCATGGTCTGCTCGGCTTTTTGCAGCAGCTTCTCGGTGCTGTCGCCATCCTCGGGGAACAGGGTGATGCCGATGGTGGCGCGCAGGCGAATCTCTTGATGATCGAGGGCGAATGCCGCTTCCAGGTCATCGAGAATGCTTTGCGCCAGTTCGGCGGCTTCGTAGGGTTGTTCGATATCGGCCTGGACCAGGGCGAACTGATCGCCGCCCAGTCGGGCGAGGGCGCCAAGGCGACCGCTGTGGCCCCGCAGGCGATCAGCCAGCGCCAGCAGCAGTTGGTCGCCGGTCTGATAGCTGAATTGTTCGTTGATGCCCTTGAAGTCATCGAGGCCGACACACAACACCGCGACCCGGCGTTGCAGTTTGCCGGCGTCGACGAGGATCTTGTCCAGTTGCTGTTGCAATTGCTGGCGGTTCGGCAGGCCGGTGAGGAAGTCGTACTGGGCCATGCGCAGCAGGCTGTTTTCCGCTTCGTGGCGCAGGTGGGTGTTGCGCTCGATGGACTCGAGCAACTGGTTGGCGGTGTTGATCCAGATGCCCAGTTCGTTTTTCTCGTGGCCCCTGAGCTGTGGAATCTTGTGCTCGCTGGGGCGGTCCGGGTTGATTTCGGTCAGGTGCTCGATGATCCGCGACAGCGGTTTGGTCAGCAGCCAGTGGTAGACCAGATACAGCACCAGCCCCATGGCGAGGGCGCGCAATACCCCGGAAATGAAGATGATCACCGAACTGACGATGAACCCTTGTCCGTAGGTGGCGGTGTCGAGGGTGATGCTCAGGTCGCCGTAGTACTCGCTGTACGGGCCGCGACCCACCAGTTGAGTGGTGAAGGTGCGTTCCTTGCCGAGGATCAGGTCGGTCAGCCAGCGGCTGCTGGATTGCTGCAACTCACGGGATTTTTGCGCCAGCATGGCTTCATTGGGGTGGCCGATGGAGGCCTGGCGGACGGCGTCGTCCTGAAACAGGCCTTCAATCACTTGCATGCCCATCTCTCGGTCCAGGCTGTAGACGGCCTGGGTCGATGGGTCGCGGAACATGTCGAGGATGCGCTGGGCATCGCCTGCCACGGCCTGGCGTGTTTTATAGGCATCGAAAACGATCTGCGCGCAGCTCAAGACCACGCCGACGATCAATGCCGACAGGAGCACGACCCGGAGCAACTTCACCGACAAGCTGTTCTTGAGTTCCAGCTTCAAAGAGTCATTCCTTGTTCCGTGCAGGTAGCATCAAGTTGCCATGAGTATTGGCAATCCGGTGATGGCAGTCAAAGGGACAATCAAGCACAGGGGAATTTGCCTGTGGGTTGGCCGAAATGCTGTTGCCTGGAGTATTTGCCCTATTAGTACTGTGTCGGTAGTCGAGTCCTTCAACTTGAGGGGGATTTGGACTTATTTTCCATTTGGTTGATGGTAGACGTCTGTGGCGTTGGGGCAAGGGGCTTAACGCTTGTTTCATTGTCTGTAATCACCCATCTGCAACACCTCGATCTCCTGTAGGAGCCGGCTTGCTGGCGATGACGGCCTCATGGCGGACCATTTTCTTTCGGGTGTACATATCCATTCCTGCGGTAACGGCCGCTTATGGTTTCGCCCTTACGGCGACTCACTTTTGCAGACGCCCAAAAGTAAGCAAAACGCTTCGCCCCAGCGTCCGGCCCCTCGCTTAGGCTCGGCGTTCCCTCGCTCCGGTCCTGCTCCGTGGGCCCGCCGCCATCGGCCATCCATGGCCG